>JABGTD010000019.1 GCA_018647405.1 Nitrososphaerota archaeon
GCAAAATTTACAACAGGTAATCTTCCAATTTTTGCTGTCTCTTCAACTAAATCATAAGATACTTTGAATTCTCTAGCCATTTTAACAAGTTCTTGCTTGTCATCAGAATCATACATACTTTTGATAGTACGAAGTTCTTCATTGACTTTTTTGATATGATAAATCGCTTCTGCAACATTTCCAGTTCCAGGTTCACCCTTAGTTCTAATCATTGCAGCACCTTCTTCAACTCGTCTTAATGCCTCACCTAAAGAACGTGCACCATTTACAAATGGAGTAGTAAAGTCCCATTTCCAAATATGATGATATTCATCAGCAGGAGTTAAAACTTCAGATTCATCTATCATGTCAACATTAGTTTCGTCTAAAACATTTGCTTCATACATATGACCAATTCTACATTTTGCCATAACAGGTATTGTTACATGATCCATAATTTCTTCTATAATTCTAATACTTGCAGTTCGTGCTACACCACCTGCTTTTCTTACATCAGAAGGTAGTTTGTCCAATACCATTACAGATACTGCACCTGCTTCTTCAGCTATCTGAGCTTGTTCAACATTTGTAACATCCATTACAACTCCATTTTTCAGCATATGTGCAAAACCACGTTTGAGTGTAGAAGTACCACGAACAACGGAATTAGAATCAATTTTTCCACATATTGCACCTTTTGCATCAGGAATATCTCCAGAAAGTGGAATCATAGCCTATCTAAGCCTCATCGATATTTATTCCCTTATGATCTCCATTATTAATTCCAATTCTTGTTGAACCATTGTGATAATAGGAGGAATCATTTGCTCAGTTGCATCAGGTTCAGGCCAATACAGTTGATTAGTATCTTCATTTAATGTAATTTTAAGACCAAATTTTTCATAAGTTTCAATTCCATCTTTTATGGAAAATGATTCAAATGGTAGTGATAAAAAACCAGTTTCCTTAATCATTGCGACAAGTTTGATTCTTTGTGAGTTTTCAATTTTAATGGTTTTTGGTGTACTAACTTTTCCATCTTTAGTAATAGAATAAGTTACAGTACCATCATTTTTTATTACAATAATTTCTGTTTGTTCTGCAGTAATTCTATCAGTTATACCGGGTGATACATTTCTGAGATGATGTGTGGTAAATTCTATTTCAGATTTATCAGATGGATCTATTGCAATATTTGCTATTTCGGGTGCAGTGACTAAAGGAATTACAATTATTATTGCAAAAATTATTGGAATTGCTCCACCGACAAGAAGAATAGGTTTTACCATTTTACTGCAAATATCGATAATTTGCAAATAAACGTTAGCAATAGTTAAAATTCCCGCTCAATATTTCAATTCTTGTGGGTTCGTAGCCTAGCCTGGTAGGGCGACGGTCTCCAAAACCGTCGATCGTCGGTTCAAATCCGATCGGGCCCACTTACGATGTTTTATTTTTTAAAACGTTCAAGGCAGAACCTGCGGTAAACCATTCAATTTGAGATGAGTTGTAAGAATGTTTTAAAATAATTTTTTCTGAAATTCCATCAACATGTTGTAATTCACATTCAAATGGTTTGTCAGGTTCAAAATCAGTTAAACCTGAAATACTAATTTTGTCATCTTCTTTAATTTTATCATAATCATTAGAGTCTTCAAATGTTAATGCAAGAATACCTTGTTTTTTGAGATTTGTTTCATGTATTCTTGCAAAAGATTTTGCAATTACAACAGCACAACCCAAAAATCTAGGAGTCATTGCAGCATGTTCACGACTACTTCCCTCACCATAATTATTATCGCCAACTATAACCCAACGCATATTTTTTTCTTTGTAACTTCTTGCAATATCTGAACAGTTTTCAATGTTATTTGAAAGAATACTCTTTGCTTTACCAACTTCATCATTGAATGCATTTACAGCACCTAAAAGTAAATTATCACTTAGATTGTCAAGATGCCCACGAAGTCTAAGCCAAGGACCTGCAGGAGAAATATGATCAGTAGTACATTTTCCTTTTGCTTTTAAAATTAAATTTAATTCAGTAAAATCATTTCCATCCCAAGAAGAAAAGGGTTCAAGTTTTTGTAATCGGTCACTATTAGGATCTATCATAACATCGACATTTTCAGGATTTTCTGATGGAGAAACATAAACTCCATCAATTATTACAAATCCATTGGCAGGTACTTCAGGAGCAATTTCTGGTGGAGACAATTTAATTTTTTTACCATTTTTCCCCTCAAGTGAATCCTCTAGTGGGTTAAATGATAAACTTCCTCCAAGTGCAAGTGCAGTTATGATTTCCGGACTGGCTATGAAGTTCATTGTATCACGTTTTCCATCATTACGTCCAGGGAAATTCCGATTAAACGATGTTACAATTGAATTTTTTTCTCCTTCTTTAAGTTCAGGTCTTTGCCATTGACCAATGCATGGACCACATGCGTTAGCAAGAACTGTTGCACCAATTGATTTTAGAGTATCAATTTGTCCGTCTCTCTCAATTGTAGAACGGATTTGTTCAGAACCAGGAGTTACCAATAATGGAATTTTTGCCTTAATTCCATATTTTTCAGCCTGTTTAGCAACACTTGATGATCTAGACATATCCTCATATGATGAATTTGTACAACTTCCAATTAAAGCAACAGAGATTTTATCAATATACTGTTTGGAGTCTACTTCATTGGATAATTTTGAAATCGGTCTTGCAAGATCAGGCGTATGTGGTCCAACCACATGTGGTTCAAGAGTTGAAAGATCAATTTCAATTACCCTATCAAAAAATTCTTCAGGATTTTTTTCTACTTCAGGATCAGCTTGAAGTAGAGTCACATGATCATTAGCAAGAGATGCAATATCTTTTCGATTTGTTGAATTCAGATACGTTTCCATTCGTTTATCATAAGGAAATATTGAACATGTTGCACCAATTTCAGCACCCATATTGGTAATTGTTGCTTTACCAGTGCAGCTAATTGATTCTACACCAGGACCAAAATATTCAATAATAGAATTTGTACCTCCAGAAACGGAAAGTTTTCCTGCAACGTATAGTATTACATCTTTAGGTGCAGTCCATCCACTCAATTCACCTTTAAGATAAACACCAATTCGTTTTGGATAAAGTAATTCCCATGGCATTCCAGCCATAGTTTCTGCTGCATCAAGACCTCCAACACCAACAGCTATCATTCCCAAGCCACCTGCATTCGGAGTATGAGAATCAGTTCCAATCATTAGACCTCCAGGGAAAGCATAATTTTCTAAAACCACTTGATGAATTATTCCAGCACCTGGATTCCAAAACCCAGCACCATATTTGCTAGATGCAGTTTCAAGAAATTTATAAACTTCATTATTCTCATACATTGCTAATTTTGTATCAGATTTTCCTTCAGTTCTTGCTTGGATTAAATGATCACAGTGAACAGTTGTTGGTAATTTAACTGATTTCAAACCAGCTTGCATAAATTGCAACATTACCATTTGACCAGTGACATCTTGTAATGCTACACGATCAGGTCGAAGAAATACATAATTATTTTTTTTATCCAAGAGTTTATCTAAAAATTCATCTTCAAGATGTCCAGAGAGAATTTTTTCTGTAAGAGTTAGAGGTCTTTTTAGTGTAATTCTGAATTTTGAAATATTTTTTTCTAATTTATCGTATACTTTTTTGACCATTTCTGGTGTGGTTTCTATTGCGATTTTAGACAATATCTCATATTGGAATTTTCAGTTTATAAACGGTCAGTGATTGAGTTTTTGGGATTTTAACATACAGTTATAAGAGAAAATAGATTATTTGGTTTGTGTTTTTATTATTAAAATGTCAATTAATTAGGAGATGTGACATCTATGGTTAAGAAGGGTTTTCCGAAATTTGGAATGTCACAAGCTGGTGCATATGTTACAGCATTAAAAAATTATAATTTACCAGACTTTATTCTAAAATTAGTTGCAAAAGATACAAACTCTGAACTCTTAGAGAGAGGAAGAATTGATGACAGATTACAAAGTATGAATGACACAGCATTGGAATTATTAAATAGAATTTTTGTCGATTGTGAAGAAGATAAAAAAGGGAAATACGCACAATACAGATTTTTTGCATATGTTTCCAGTATGTATCATAAATGTGAAGTTTTGATCAATGAAAGCATTCCAGGAAAATCTGGAAAGGAGCATAAAATTCCAATTTCAATAAAAAGTAATGGGATGTATATGGCAATTGCATTTAACAAAGGAACAGGAAATGCCATAAACAAAAAAGATGTTGAAAAATTCTATGAGATTGCTGATGATGTAAAAAGTGGAGAGCATGGAACACAACTCATTGATGCAATTTATGGTTCATCTGTTGGTTTCAAAGGAGATGCATTAAACGAATTAGGAAACCTTAGTAAATCAAGAAAAGATGATGCAGAAAATAAATTAGAATTTAAAACTGCAAATTTTGAAAATAGAATTTATTCTGTTGTAAAATGTTAATAATCAATTGTTGATATATCCATTGAAAGAAATTTTGGTTTATTTTCAGTAACTTGGAAATTTTCATCATATTGAATGAAAGGTAAATCGTTGAAAAGATGCTGAGTCTGTAAATCATGAACATCTTCAATGTAACGTTTATGTTTTTTCTGTCTTAGCATTTCATGTAAAATTTCATGACATACAGTTGTACAATTTTTTTCTGCAAGAAATAATTCATCATAACCATTTTTTGGTTTTTGCCATAGTGCCATTCCAAAATTTTCAGCGTGAAATCCCTCACAAGTACAATCAGTCCAAAATGGTCTAAAATGTGTCAAGTAAAAATGATAAATTTCTTTTCCACGTTGACGGTGATCATCTAATAGAGTATGAGAATCAAGTTTTTGGAGTATACTCCTAGGTTCGGTAATCATTTCATCACATTGAATTTCATATGATATTGAAAAATTTTCTTGAATCCATTTTTGAAAAAATTTTGCCATAGATTTTACATATTCAAATTCTTCTTTACGATGTGGTAAATCCTCTTCTTTTATTACAAAAATAAAGTGTAAGAGCATTTTAACAAAAAGGGTAACGATTAGGTTTGACCTTCTATACCCATTAGGGTTAGGGTTGATCTAATCTTTTCTATTTTTCTAATCTTCCAGGTAATTGTTTCACGTAATGCTTCAACTGTTGACGATTCAATTTTTGCCAAAATGTCGTAAGCACCAAATGTACCGTGAACCTCTATTACTCCTTCTAGATTTTTTAACTGACCGATAATTGCTTCCTCAGAACCAAGCTCACAGTTAATGAGTACATATGCTGTTGCCATGGTAAAACTACAAGGTTCATGTATATCAATTATCCTATTGGGAAAATTATTTATCAGATAATTTTAAAATGGTTTTCCAAATATTTGGAGGAACAGGCATGAAAGATAATCTCATTATTCTCAATAGTTCCCAGTTTTTGAAACTTTTTTGAAGTTTCATTTCGTCAAGTGTGATAGGAGTTTTGAATAATTTTTTAAATTTTACATCTACAACAATGAATCTTTTGTTATCCTCTTTTGGGTTAGGATATGGATCAGAAGTAATTGTCATTATTCCAACTGCCTGTCTTTCAACACCCGTATGATAATAGATAATTTCGTCACCTTTTTTTGCATCACGCATAAACTTTAGTGCTTGATTGTTATGGATGCCATCCCAAACAGTTGTTTTGTCTTTTTTTAGATCAAGAATATGATAACCCCGTGGTCCACTTGGTTCCTGTTTTGCAAGCCAATAATTTACCATTTCAATCAAAATTATTTTTAGAAATCCACATTTAAAATTTTAAAAAATGTTCCCCGGTCCTGACTCGCAAAAAATCATTGGTTTTAGCCAAATCCTCATTTCAGATCTGAAACCGGGGTTGCCCGATATGTCGCAAACCTGGGTGAATTAGAAATCATTGTAATCATTACGATCTCATCATCCTAATCCGTCTGAATGCGTGCTCTTTGGGCATTACTAATTTCAATTAGTCAAATATTAATCCAGATAATTTTATTTCAAAACCCACTACAGAAGTTCTAATTCTGAAATTTTCTAATATATTGGAATCAATTTCTCCAATCTCCCCAACTTTCTTCTCATTTACAAAAATATCAGCATGCCTACCTTTTGAAAATAATTCATTATTTTTGGAAGTTTTTGTTTCTGAATTAATTTTGAAATTAGTTCTAAGAAGAGACTGCATTATTGCTTTAATTTCAGAATAACTTGTATCCTTGTATGCAATAATTATTGCCAAATTGATTGATTCGTCAATAGGTTTTCCTTTAGAAAATACCACACCAGTTTCAAATAGTTTTTGTGGATATGACTCATGAATATTTTTTGAAAGATTATCTAACAAGCTAGGTAACAGTGAATCACGAAGAATTGTGTGCTCTTGACTTTTTGAATCCAGTACAGAAATTATTTGAGACGAATCTCTTTTTGTCATTTCATATAGAACTTTTTTACTTGTAAGACTAGAGTTCATTGCTTCAAGGAATCCAAGACCAACTGCGGTTTGACTAATCAATTTTGTTTTAATTGTTACATCATTTTTTTGACCAATTGTTGTAGATGGTGATAATTTTGGCTCAATGTTTGCAATTCCATATCCAAGTGCAATTTCTTCAGTTAAATCCATGGGACTGAATATATCAAATCTATATCGAGGAATAATGCATGTGATTTTTTTACCTTTTACTGACGCATCTAATCTACATTTTTTTAAACATGTCACCATATTTGATGGACTCATTTCTATTCCAATTATTTCAGAAGTGAATTTTGGATCATAGATCATAGTTTTTTCCTTTAGTTGAGGTGTAGAATTTTTGTTTCCAGTAATTTTTAATTCATTAAATTCAAATCCAGCAGTTTGTAAAATTGATACTACTACAGAAAGCATGTCTTCTGCGGCTTCTTTATCCATTCCGGTTACTTCA
>JABGTD010000006.1 GCA_018647405.1 Nitrososphaerota archaeon
AGGATGATTCAAAAAAAGATAGACGTTTTACAATTTATGCAATTCTTGCTAAAACCTTGAAAACAATTAACATATTGATTCATCCATTTGCACCATTTACATCTCAATATTTGTATAGAACAATATTTTCTGGAAAAGAAAATATTTTACTTGAATCATGGCCTAAAGTTGATTCATCATTAATTGATGAGAAAGTTGAAACATCATTTGATTTGTTAAAAGAGACAGTTTCTGTAACATCGGCTGCAAGAATGAAAGGTAAGCTAAAAAGAAGATGGCCATTAAATCAAGCGCTAATTTGTTTAAACAAAGGAGAAAAACAAGTCTTAGAATCACTTTCAGAACTTGTGAAATCACAAATGAATATACAAAATTATGAAATTTTTGAGATTGATAATTCTGAAGGAATAGAACAATATCTAGAATTAAAACAAAATGGATTGCCAGTTGTGCCTAAAATAGAATTAGAAAGAAGTGCAATAGGTCCAAAAGCAAAACAAGACATGGGAAAATTATTAAAAATATTTGCAGAAACTGATCCAGAATTAATCATAAATGAATTAAAGGATAATGAAAAATATACATTTCAGATTGGAGACAACTCAGTCGTATTAGACAAACAAGATTTCATAGTAAATTTTGAAGTTAATGAAAAATATCAATTTGCAAAAAGACAGAATCTAATTGTTATAATTTCGTTAGAAAGAGATAATGAAATGATGGCAAAAGGATTGATTAAAGATTTGGCAAGACGTATTCAAACTTTGAGAAAAGAAAAAGGATTCAATCCCACAGATATTTTAGAAAAGGCATCAATATTAGATTTGGATCAAGAATCACTTGATTTGATTAAGGACAAGACCGAAGATATCTCATTTTTAGTTAGAGTGAAAAATGTGGATTTTGAAGAATCGTGTGAAAATTACAAAGACGACGACATCGATGGTCTAAAAATTAGGATCGCAGTCGAGTAAATTTGCTAAGGGTTGACTAACCATCTAGTTAACAAGTACCTGTGGGGCTTAAATAATAAATTCGCCATAATATGGCATGGTAAAACAGATCAGTCTCGATACATGGTCTATACACCATTTACAAGAATTGATGGTAAAGGCTACAAATTTCATCAGTCAAACCAACACACCAATTGTTTTGTACAGAGAAACACTCGAAGAGAAAGAGGATGTTTTTGAAGAAATTGTCTGTACGTTGACTCAAGAACATGTTATCGAACAGGTGATTGTTTCTGGAGGAATGGTGATTCCAGAGATTAAACAACAAATTGTATTTTCAACAGAAGAGTTTCCAAACAGACTCTTAAAAAAGAGTAAAGACCTTTTTGGTCAAGTTGTAGATTTGTTAGAAGACCAGTTTGAATAGTTAATAGGAATATAAAGTCCATTTTCAGATAAAATTTATGCGACTTTTAGAGTATCAGGCAAAAGAACTTTTCAAAGAATTTGGCATTAAAACTCCACCTAGCATATCCTCAAAAGATATTGAAAAAGGAAGAAAAGATGCCAAGGAGTTAGGATATCCATTTGTAATCAAAGTTCAGGTACCAGTAGGCGGAAGAGGAAAGGCTGGAGGAATTCAAAAATGTAGTAATGATGATGAATTTGAACTCAAATATCCTCAATTACTAAACATGTCAATCAAAGGTGAAAAAACACGTGCAATTTTGCTAGAAAAAATGGCAGACATTGAAAAAGAATTGTATCTATCACTGTTCCTCAATAGAAGTAAAAGATGTTATACAATCATAGCCTCATCAGAAGGAGGAGTCGAGATCGAATCAGTGAAAAGTCAAACAATTCGCGAGGTCGGATTAGGAGATGTTGATGCCCAGACAGCCAAAGAAGTTGCAAATGAAATCGGATTGAAGGATTCCCAAGAAGAACAATTTGTAGAGATGTTACAAAAACTATCAAAATTAACTATTGAAAAAGAAGCAGAATTAGCAGAAATTAATCCACTTGCAATTTTAAAAGATGGCACATTAATCGCACTTGATGGAAAAGTAATGACAGATGATAATTCAAACTTTAGACATGAAGAATTACAACAATATCAAGAAAAATCAGAATTAGAAGAACAAGCAGAGAAAAGTGGATTTTCACTTGTTGAATTAGAAGGAAACATCGCAGTAATTGGAAATGGTGCAGGATTAGTTATGTCAACTTTTGATCTTGTCACAGATAATGGCGGAAAACCAGCAACATTTCTTGATGTAGGTGGAGGTGCAACAACAGAATCAGTATATGAAGCATTGACACTGATTAGTAAAATGAAAAGAGTTACAGGTATTTTGGTAAACCTTTATGGTGGAATTGTTAAGACCACAACTGTTGCAGAAGCTTTCATTCAAGCATACGATAATAATTTAATTGACATACCAGTATTTGCAAGACTCATGGGTACAAAGTCAAAAGAGGCAAAAGAAATGCTAAAAGATACAAAAACAAAAATGTTTGATTCAATAGAAGAAGCAATTAATGGAGTAGTAATGGAGGCAAACAAATGACAGATATTTATAAAATTCTTCGTGGTCAAAAAGATGCAGAAGGCAATTATGAAAAGAAGCCGGTTATTGTTCAAGGGATTACCGGTAAGTATGGATCAGCACATGCAAAACTAATGTTAGAGTATGGTACAAACATTGTTGCAGGAGTTACACCTGGAAAAGGTGGACAGAAATTTGAAGATAAAATTCCAATTTATGAATCAGTTAAAGAAGCAGTAGATGCAACAGGTGCAGAAATATCAATAGTTTTTGTTCCAGCAAAATTTTTCCTAGGTGCAGCAAAAGATGCATTAGAGTCAGGAATTAAACTACTAGTTGCAATTCCAGAACACGTTCCAATTAGAGATGCTATGGAGGCAATTGAACTTGCAAAGAAAAAGGATGCAATAATTATTGGACCAAATACACCAGGAGTGATTGTTCCAGGATTAATCAAAGTAGGAATTATGCCTGCCACACCATTTTCAACAGGAAAGGTTGCAGTATTATCAAAAAGTGGCACACTACTTTACGAAATTTCTAATAATTTAACCAGCGCAGGATTTGGGCAGAATATTACAATAGGAATAGGTGGAGATCCAGTAAACGGTACAAGAATGATTGATGCATTTGACATGGTAAAAGATGACCCAGACCTTGAAGCCATGGTAGTGGTAGGCGAAATCGGTGGAGACTCTGAAGAGATTTTGGCTCAACATATCATCGATACGGGTTTCAAGAAACCAATAGTGGGTTACATTGCAGGACGTCAAGCACCAAAAGAAAAACGAATGGGACATGCAGGTGCAATAGTCATGGGAAATTATGGTTCTGCAGAATCAAAGATATCCATGTTCGCAAAGGCAAACATTCCGGTTGCAAAAAGACCAGGTGAAGTTGCAGTACTCTTAGCTGGAAAAATGAACAGCTAATAGAATAAATAACAGATTTTTCACGAATTACTATGCCAGTTGCAGATCCTCTAAAGAAACAGATTGCGCAAAAAGCAAGACTTCATATGAAAATTTGTATTTCATGTGGTGCAAGATTAGATATGAGTGCTACAAGATGTAGAAAATGCAGAAGTACTCAATTAAGATTGAAAAATAGAGCACTGGGAATTAAAAAGTAATTATTTTTTCTTAAACAAACCAGAAAATTTAGAGGTCCAATTAGACGGAATCACACCACTACTTTCTTCCAATTTATCTAGAAACTCATATGTCATATCTCGTCCTCCAAATCCAATTAATTTTCTAGTTTTAAGATCATCTAAGAAAAATTCCTTTCCATTTTCAAGTTTCAATATCGCATCATCACTAATATCAAATCCAGAGCCTTTATCATAGAAACGAATCATTCCACCTTTCTTTAGCTCAAAAAATACGTCATAACTAACCTTAGGACCAAAGACAGAGATCTTCTTTCCCCTTACAATCACATTATCAATAAGATTTAGTGCCAAAACTTCTTGCGCATCTAACAAAACAGTTTCACGTACATCACCTGCAATAATTTTTCCATTCGGTGCTTCTAGTTTAGTAAAATGTTCTTTTATTATTGACATTCCAACACGACCTGTGGGATGTGGAACTTGTTGTCTTATTCCATTAACATTACCACAAACAATATCTCCATTATCTACAATAATGTGTGCACCATTTTCTATATTGTAACCATTTTCTAACGGCTCCATTAGTTTGAATGTTCCTTGTGTTAGATGTATTACCGTTTTCGAATCATCACCATCTAAAAAATAAGGACTAGTCATGCTACCCCACATGAATACATGGTTCGGGTATGAAATTTTTCCAGCCCAGAATTTTCCCTTAAGCGATAAAGCACCTGTAGGTTTTCGCTCAATTTCTACTTGTCCTAATTCATTTGAGCCAAATAATCTAATTCCAGTAGCATCAGTTCTTGTTAATGCATCAATCCATTCTTGTGCAACTTTAATTTCTCTTGCAACATCATTAGACAATAATGTATTTTGGCGAAGACGTTCTTCTTCATCAGTTCCCCAAAAGAATTTTGACCTACGCTTTTTTTCATCAAGAGAGTCAGGAAATTTTTTTCCGGATTTAAGATCTTCAAACGCTTGTTTGATTATAATGAATTCTTCATCTTGACCTCCTCTATCGGCATGATGTGTTAATGCAAGATTTCTAAATGCAGTGCGAATTTCATTTCGTGATGCATTTTCAGGCACACCTAAAATATCATAATTACTTTTTACCATAATAATTCACTCATCTCTTAGAATATCTATAAGTTGTGTGATTTTCTAGAAAAATTTCGTATAGATGAAAAATAATGCAAATCCTGTTAAAAATACAATACCAGACATACTGAGTCCTTTTATCCATATAGAAGGTTGTGAATTTTTAGGTAGAAATTTGCCTATTACTAATTTATGATTTAGTATTGCAATTATTGGCGCAACCAAAAAAGACAAGGTTGTTGCAAAGTCGACTAACTCTTTTAATTTATCTCCAAATTGCATTATAATCAAAATTGAACCAATTGCAAGTATGCAAACTATGCCAACATATGATTTCCTTGAATCATCAGATTCATTGTTTCGTAATAATTGAATTATTTTTTGAAATGAACGTGAATAACCATCAAAAACTGCAAGAATTGTTCCAAACATCACACTAAATGCAGATGCAGCAATTATGATATAGCTCCACTGACCAATCGTGTCAGCAAACATTGTGACTATTTTATGTGCAAATAATGAATTATTGTTGGGCAGAGAATCACCAGAACCAAAGAAAACTAACGTTCCCAATCCAAGAAAGAAAATAGCCAATAACGAGGTTATAAAATAACCAATTCGAAATTCAGTAAGAGTTTCTTTTAATTTTGGACGATACCCTGTTTGCTTGATACGCGCAATAGTCCACAAACTATTCCAGCTAGAAAGATCTATGGCAGTAGGCATCCATCCCATTAATGCAATTAAGAAAAATATTCCTGAATCATCCCATAATTCACGTGGCAAAAAATTTTCTGATTTTTCAACAGGCCCATTAACAAATGCCAAAACAAATGCAGTAACGGTAGAAATAATCAATACAAATCCAATTATTTTGATTATTCCATCTAACGTTCCAAATTTTCCAACGCATAAAATTAGTCCACAAACTGCAAATAAAATAACCATCGTCCACATTCCTAAAGACTCAAGTTGGAATAAATTTTCAAAAAATCCAGCAGTTACAAATCCCACAGCTGCGGTGACAAAAAACATTGAACCTAAAGTTATCCCCAAATATAAAAAAAGGAATTTCCTTCCTAATTTTTCATATCCATCAATAATACTCGTACCTGTGACATTGGCATATCGTGATCCATGTTCAAAAAATGGATATTTCATGACATTTGCTAAGATAACAAATCCTAAAATAACAAAACCAAATTCAGCACCTGCACGTGTTGATTGTACAAGATGTGATACGCCGATTGCAGTACAAGCAAAAAGTATTCCAGGACCAAAAGTTTTCCTATACCGATAGAAAAGATTAGACATATCTAAAATTTCTAGATTAAATTACTTAAAGTATGAGTTACTTTTTTCGTTCTTTTATTCTATGTTCCATTCGAAGTTTACCTTCATCAAAACGCTTTTGATCCTCTGGATTATCAATACATAGCGTGGGAACCGGAGTAGGTTTACCATTATTATCTAATGCTACAAATGTCACATATGCATTTCCGGTGTGAACACGTGTTCCTTTTGCAATATCTTCAGCTTCAACATTTACTTCAATCTCCATAGATGATTTTTGAACATAGTTTACACGTGCGTTTACAAATAGAACATTTCCAACAAATACAGGTTTTAAGAAACTGATCTTATCCATACTTACAGTTACAGCATTTGACTGACTATAACGCTGCGCAACAATTCCTGCAACCATGTCTATATGTTTTAAAATTGCACCACCAAATACATTTCCTGCAGGGTTTGCATCTGAAGGAAACATTCGAATAATTACTTCAGCTTTTGATTCATTAGGAGTTTTTTCCATTTTAATTTTATAGAACTAGTTATGATTAAAGGTTATTTTTCTAAGCTAGAACTAATTCTATCCATAAATCAAACAGTGTTCACAATCACAACTAGGTTGTTCTTTAGATTTGAAAAGACATTTTTTGTGTTGACCCGCCTGACATTGAACACATATTTTTTCTAGATTATCCACCTTAGTGTATTTTTTTGACTGATCAAAGCCAAAACCGCCATCTTGTGGACCTACCATAAGAAACGTATTACAAACTACTATTTAGATTACTTGAACGCCATTCCAAAAAGCAATCATGCCTTTAATTTTTTCAGCCTCTTTACTTGGAACAGGATAATACCATGCGCAATCAATATTTGTTTTTCCGTTTACAGTAACAGAATAGTAGCTTGCTATTCCTTTCCATGGGCAGGAGGTGCTAGTCTCAGTTTTACTGAAAAATTCATTTTTTATAGAATTTTGCGGGAAATAGTGAGTTCCTTCAACCACAACAGTATCATCACTTTCTGCAATTACTTTATCATTCCATATCGCTTTCATTACTTTTGATATGATTTTAGATAATTTATGGATATCCTGTATAAAATTATTTTAGAATTATTTGTTTTTTGGCATCATTTACAGACATTACATCAAATGTGTAAAGAGGAAATTCCTTTTTATAAAATTTGGAAAAAGATAAGGCAACATCACGATTTTTAAAATTTGTTCTAATTCCACTTAATTGAGCACGATTTCCATAGACATCAAAAACAACAATAGTAAATGTTTTAGATTCAAGCTTAATTCGTTTTTTTAGGAGTAATGCAAAAAATACAACAAAAAATCCAAGAGTCATTATACTTCCAAATAAAATAATTATTGAAAAACCAGGAGTTTTTAGATCGTTTGTCATACTAACTCTTCAGCTTAAGTCGTTCTTGAAGTTTTTCAATGAATCCACCAAGAATCAAACCTAATGTTAGCCAGTAAACGGTTACTGCTACAAATGATGCACCTCTAAATCCATCAACTAGTTCCATAGGGGCAGTTATCTCATCAGGATTTTCAGGCATTAAGAAAAATATAAAGCTGATGAATACCGCATATCCTGCAAATGCAAGAATTTTCTTATTTTGTAATTTTTTATAAACTTGATAAAATGCAACAGCACCCAATCCTGAAATTGTTATGAACGATAAGAAAAGAATTGAACGTAATACGACAGTTTCAGTTTCTCCGACAGTGGGAGGATTTGCAGGATACTTCAAGAAAGGAATTACAAATATTGTAAACCACATCAATCCAGATAAAACAAGCGTTTTTTTGATATTATTTCCTTCAGGCAATACTTTTCTTGTAAAGAGAAATACAATTCCAACCAATGATGCAATTGAGGTACCAAGTATTGCGCCTGCTAATATTTGACCACCCTTTTGCCAAACACGATACGAATTGTATTCTACCCAAAATGCAGAAGTGTCTTCTTCTTCACCTGTTGCAAAGAGAGTTTGATTTTCAATTCCAATTGCCTGATCAAGATATGGTTCTACTATTGCAAGATTAATTCCGCCATGGATTAAACCTGCAAAACATCCTGAAACTAGTACAATTATTATGAATAAGCCTGTTTTCATTGGTTTTTGTGTATTGTTCGAAAATATAATGTAAATGGATCCGGCGAGACTTGAACTCGCGACCTCTGCAGTGTGAGTGCAGCATCCAAACCAGGCTAGACGACGGATCCAAGATTATTTTTGAATTCGGATTATTTAGACGTTAAATTAATTTCAAAAGATATAGAAACAGTTCATTTTGAATTAAACTGTGCAAAATTACAAAAAAGGCATATGGGATCTTGATGATTTAGTTAAGAATCCAACTAGACAGACATTTGATAAAAAAATTAAAGAGATACAAAGACAGTCTGAAAAATTTGCAAAAAACAAATCTCAATTAAAACCAAATATTTCATCCAGAAAATTTTTAAATTTACTACATGAAATTGAAGATATAACAGAAAAAGCGAGCAAAGTTGGAGGATACGCTGGGCTAAAATTTTCAGAAGATACCCAATCAGATGAGGCGACAGCACTATTGAATAGAATTTCTCAATTTGGCTCCACCATAGAAAATAAAATGTTATTTTTTGATTTATGGTGGAAAAAGCAAGTAGATGATAAAAATGCAAAGAGATTGATCAAAGATGCAGGAGAACTTTCAGATTATTTACGATATAAGAGACTAGTTGCAAGATATGCATTAACAGAGCCTGAAGAAAAAATTATCAATACTCTAGATGTTACAGGAATTTCTGCATTAGTGAAAATTTATGATAAAATAACAAATGCATTTACCTATACTGTGAATGTTAATGGTAAAAAAAAGATAATGGGGAGAGAGCAGCTTACAACACTTGTTAGAAATAAAAATCCAAGAATTAGAGAAGCAGCTTACAAATCACTATTAACAAAATACCAAGATAACAAAGGCGTAATCGGTCAAATTTACCAAAATATTGTACTAAATTGGAAAAATGAAGGAATTGATATGAGAGGATTTAAGAATCCAATTTCAATTCAAAATATTTCAAATGATGTAGATGATAAAACAATAGACGTTATGTTAGAAGTGTGTAAAAAAAATGCACCTGTATTTCAAAAATATTTTCAACAAAAAGCAAAACGTGTGGGAGTAAAAAAACTCAAGAGATATGATCTGTATGCACCTTCAAAAAAGAGTGCTGCTGAGAAAAATTATACATTTGATCAAGGAACGAAACTTGTTCTGGATTCTCTCAACAGGTTTAGTCCAAAAATTGCAGAATATGCTTCACGTGTTTTTAATGAAAATCATATAGACTATTCATTAAGACATGGAAAAAGAGATGGTGCGTTTTGCAGCACACCACTTCCATACATTACACCATTTGTTCTAATTAATTATACAGGAAAATCAAGAGATGTGTTCACATTAGCACATGAAATCGGTCATGCAGTTCATAGTGTTGCAGCATCTGAAAAATCAATTCTAGTATCAGATGCACCATTACCTCTTGCAGAAACTGCATCCACATATTCAGAATTATTACTCTATGATAATATTTCAAATCAAATCTCAGATGGTGAAAAAGCCAGTATGCTTTCAGATAAGATTGATGATTTCTATGCAACAATTGGAAGACAATCATTTTTTACGCTATTTGAAATTGAAGCCCATAACCAAATTGCAAACTCCATAACAGTAGACGATATATCAAATATTTACAGAAAAAATCTAAAAGAACAATTTGGAAATTCAGTAGATATTTCAGATGATTTTGGAATAGAGTGGAGTTGTATTCCTCATTTTTACCATTCACCATTTTACTGTTATTCTTATTCATTTGGAAATTTGCTTGCTGTGTCATTATTCCAAACCTACAAAAATGAAGGCGATGATTTTGTATCAACATATACAGATATTTTATCTGCAGGCGGTTCACAGAAACCAGAAAAATTACTAAAAGACCATGGACTTGATATTTCTAAATCAAAATTCTGGCAGAGTGGATTTGATTATATCAAAAAACAAGTAGACGATCTAGCCAAATTATAATTAATTAAAATTCTGTAGAGTGAATTTCATTATGTCAAAAAAGGACCTGATCTAGAGATATTATAAATAATTAAAATGTGGGGCTGGCAGCCCGAGCCATCGGACTGCCAGCGTGTTCCCCAACGGTTTGAATTCGATGTCAATTATGCAAAAATAGATTAGTGATTTAAACGTTATAACATGAAGCCGTAAACTAAATAAAATAATACAAGTTTCATGTTGCATGCAAAGAAAATTACTATTGTTTGGAGCTATTTTTGGCATAATACTCATAATTCCATTTGCAAGTGGACAGATGTTTGAGAAAGCAACATTTCAAGAAAGTGCACTTGTAATTTATGATCAACAATATTCAAATTCAGTAGTAATGTCAGTAGGAATAGAAACTACAGATAATCAGGAAATTAAATTTACAGATGAATTAATCCAAAAAATCAACGATAATGATAAGATTAGAGCCGTTGTGTTTACAAATGCAGGAGAATGTGTGATAGGTGTAACGAGTGAAGAACAATGTATAATGATTAATTTTGATTATCAACAATTGAAAGGTGATGGCGGAATCAGAATGGTACAAGATTCTGCAAGAGAAATGGGAAATGAGATAATTGACGACTTGAATAGGACATTAGGTGTAGAGAGTGAATTTCATTCCACGTTCATTCATACAGTAGATGATGCAAATTTGTTACTAGAAACATCTGGAGTAATTTCAGGAAGAGGTGCAGTTTCAGCTACATATACAATGCCAAAACAATCTACAGATTTCTTATTTACAGGATTATCCGGAACGATGTTATCCAAAGAAATTAGAGATGGAGAAGGATTCTACAATATTTCAAAAAAATTAACAAAAGATGATGAATCTATAATTTCTATCAGCATTATAAAAACAGGCGATTCGAATTTATTTATGTTTAAAGTGACAAAAGAAATAAAAAATATTGCAAATGATATTTCAAAGATCAACATACTAGAAGATTTTGGAGTGGATGAAATTTCACGTTCAAATGTATTTGATGGGAGAAATGTTCCACTAAATTCAGTCATACAGTTAGTAATTATTCCAAATGAATTATCAAAAATTGATGCAATAGCAACTCATGCAATAACTGATTTAACTACATTAGAAAATATTTCAAAAAAAGGATGGTTCTTTAGTTCGCCTGCAGGAAAATCAATTGATGCAAAGTTTCTATTTGGTCAGAATAAAGTAATCCAAGAAGATGAATTAAGAATGGAAATTGGTCCATGGGATGGAAAATCGGAATTATCTTTTTACTCAGTAGAAGATATACCACAAGAAGAAACTAAAGAATACCAGTCAATAGAAGATTTTGGTAAAAATGACTCTATAGAAGATGAATCACAATATGCACTACTTGGAATTATAATTGTGATAGGTATCGGCGCCGTAATATTTTATCTAAAAGGGTACAAACCAAAGCACTAGAGAATTAAACACGCTGCAGAAAATACGGTAGTCCATTTTCCAGATTTGTCACCTTTAGCAGTCATTGTGATGTTTTGAGATTTGTAAATTTTTCCGGAAATTGACCACTGTTGTCTTTTTTCATCCCAGCTCTTATCAATATCAAAAGGTATTCCAAGTGAGGATGCAAGCATTTGTGCTGCAATGTCTTCTGCATAATCACCTGCTTGTTTTTCATTTTGTCCAAATGCATCATATTCAGACAAGTATCCATATCTGCTACGATCTTTTGGCAATGCCAAACCAACAGATGCAGAAATCATTCGATGAGGTTCATTTGTTTGATTTCGGGAATAAATTGTAAAGAGAATTTGTCCAGGTTTAATCTTCTTCAAACCCTCCTTTTTAGGAACAAGTTTTGCTTTTGGAGGAAAGATGCTAGAAATCAAAACAATGTTTGTTCCAGAAATCCCAGCATCACGTAATGCATATTCAAAACTTGTGAGTTTATCTTCATGAACACCAATTCCTCGCGTAAGAAACAACTCCTTAGCAACTAAATCAATCATTCTTCGAATAATTTTATTGATGATTTATACTTTGATTTTGTTTAAAGAATCAAGAATTTCTTGTCCATGAGATGCAACATTAATCTCTCGCATTACATCATGGATTATTCCATTTTTATCAATTACAAATGTACTTCGTTTAGCAAGACCTGTAATGCTTGTTCCAGCATATTTCTTACAAGCAATTTTCTTTGGATCACTTAGATGTACATATGGAATTTCATATTCTTTGACAAAATCAGACTGGGAATCTACAGAATCTACAGATACAGCAAACACGACAGTTTCAGTTGCAATAATATCAGAATAAACTGAAATTACACTTTTTGCCATCTCAAAGACTTTTTTTGAGGGACATGCAAAAAGATGGTTTTTTGGATAAAAACATAACACGACATTTTTTGAGTTTTTGTACGAACTTAATGTAATAGAATTTCCATTATGTGTCAATAATTCAAAATTTTCAGCCTTATCGCCTTTTTGAAGAGTCATGAATTCTATTAGAATAGGTTATTTATGAAAGTGTGCACTTTGATTACATTGGATATTTCATTTCTTGATTCAGATGCATTTCTTATTGGATATTATGTACTAACAGTAGGAGCCAGTCTTCTTTTAATCAAAGATACGAAGAAACGAGTTTTAGATCTAAAAGCAGGAATTAGTTCAATCAAATATGCACCAATAGCTTTTGGAATCTTATCAGTATACGTTTTGTTTGTGTTCGAATATGTTGATCAGATACCAATACTAAACTGGAGTTGGCTAGGATACAATATAGCATTTGGACCATTTGCAGATCAAGGAATGCTCGGCATAATTCCATTTGTTCCATTACTACTGTACATGTTTTTACATATCAATTATTTTGAAGAATTTTACTTTAGAAAATCAAAAAAAATGGTCTTAGTGTGGGCATTAATTCACATTGGAATGGGCATAAAGATACACATGGCATTAGTTTTGATACCAATTGGTTTTGTGTTCAAGTATATTTATGATAAAAAAGGAATAAAGCATTCTTACGCAATGCATTTTGCAACAAATATCTTGGTTGTGGGAATGTTATTTCTTTCGTTTGTACTTTGAATCTTTTCTTGGATCAATATTTCGAACTTGTGTCAGATAAAGATAAGTCATGAATGCACCCAAGAATAGATTAACTACACCTAAAACAACAATCATAAAATAATTCATTGATGCCTTTTGCCCACCCATAACTAATCCAAATGCAATTCCCCAAATACCCACCATAGTGAATGTCGCAATGAGAATTTTGAGTTTCTTTGGTTGAATATATTTTAATTTCAATAATCAAACCAGAGTTTAGAAGTTATTAAATTATGAGTATTGTTATAGTTCAAACCAAACTAGTTGAGTAAATTAATAGAAAGATCTTAAAAGTGGAACTGGATTTTCTGCCCATATTTTGCTTGTAGATCATCATAGAGTTTTTTCCGTTCAGATTTTATCATTTTAGACTCATCATACATTTTTGTAAAGAAACATCCAAGAACACGGTCATTATTTCCATCAAAAAATCTCACACTAAAACTAGTTCTTTCAAGTTTTTTCTCAATTACAAATTCAGCATTATTTATCAATTCATTATTAACATGCATATGACAGGGTCCATCATTTTCTCCAATAGTAATCCATTTTTCCTTTTGTCGTATTGAAAGAGAGTTACTTCTCATTTCAATTGTAGCACCATTACTTTTGACTATCATCAACACATCATCAACCTTAACAATATCAGAAAGGAGATCTTTTAACATAGATTTCAGATAAGATGATCATTAGTTAAGATTTTCTAGAAGAGTCCCCAACATTTTAAAACAGCAATTTTATAAAAAATACAGTGCCAATGTAGCTCAGCCTGGTTAGAGCAATTGATTTGTAATCAATAGGTCGAGAGTTCAAATCTCTCCATTGGCTTTCTTAGTTTAGAAATAATGAATTTTCATATGCGTATTATGAATTGTCTCATATGGAGTAACATGTCCACAATGAGGACATGAAAATAGACCTTCTGAAGACTTTGCATCACGTTCAATTGTTTTACCGGTGATAGATTCTATAGATATTATATCACCACGAGAAATTACAGCAAAGTTACGTTGTTCGCCAATTGAATCCAAAAATCGTTTAATTGATGTAACCACCTCGTTTGTATCAATGACACCTTCTTCTTCTATAGGAGATAAAATGAATTCATGATATTTGATATTAGGAATGGCTGCCACATCATCAGCCACATAGATTAGTAATTCATTTTGAATGGATTCAACTTCATGACAATCAACTGTAATCATATGATCAGTTTTGATTTAGATGATTATAAAAAATTTCACAATTATTTCATAGTATTAGAAGTTAGATTATAATATCAATTGGAGATTTAACATATGATATGACTGATCTATACAGGTTGCTTCCAGAAGAGATGGAGAAATTAGTAATTGATATGGGTTATCAAAGATACAGAGCTGACCAAATTCTAATGCCACTTTATTTCAAATTTCCTAAAAATATCGCAGACATTAAACAGATCCCAAAAGCAATGATTGCCAAATTGGTCGATGAAGGATATACAATAGGTTCAGCAAAAGAAATTCACAGAGTTACAAGTGAAGACGGAGATACTACGAAACTATTACTTAATCTCACTAACGATAAATCGGTTGAGACGGTTCTCATGCAATATGAATCTGAGAAAGAGGGAGGACTTCCAAGATCAACAGTATGTGTTTCAACTCAAATTGGATGTGCAATGGGATGTACATTTTGTGCAACAGGGCAGATGGGTTTTGAGACAAATCTAAAGGCAGAACATATTGTAGCACAAGTAGTTCATTTTGAAGAAATTGTAGAGCAAAAAAAAGAACACATTACAAATTTAGTCTTTATGGGAATGGGTGAACCAATGGCAAATTATGATGAAATGATTAGAGCCGTAAAAATTTTAACAGATCCAAGAGGGTTTGGGATGGGGCAACGACATATTACAATTTCAACAATTGGGATCAAAGAAGGAATTGAAAAATTAGCTAATGAGAACCTTCAGATTGGACTTGCAATATCACTACATGCACCAAATAATGAATTACGTAAAAAATTAGTCCCTACAGCAACGCCAGATTCTGTTGGAGAGATTATTAAGGCAGGACACAATTATTTTAAAAAAACAGGACGACGTGTGACATTTGAATATGCATTGATGGATGGAGTTAATGATTCACGTGAAATTGCCAATGAATTGGCGGAATTATTACGTGGAAATGGCTCACATGTGAATTTAATTCCAATAAATCCAACTGCAGGAGATTTTAAACGACCATCAAAAAGTAGAGTTTTTGAATTTAAACGAATTTTATCTGAAGCAGGAGTGAATTGTACGATTCGAATTGAAAAAGGTACAGAAATATCAGCTGCATGTGGTCAACTTAGAACAGATATTGCAAGATAATCCAGATATCATATCATCACTTTAGATTCAAAGAATAAAAGATGATTATCGCTAACTAATTGTGCTATATAGTTGCCATATAGAATACGTTGATCAGGGTTAACTTCCAAATTCAATTTGATTAATCATGGGACAATGGTTTTCGTGGGTAAAATCAAATGAAAAAGAACTGCTAGTGATTTTAGATGGTTTAGCAAAAAAAGCAGTAGAGGCATCTGAAGCGGTATACGAATTATTGCAAGACCCAAGTAATGCAGAAAAAATAAAAGAGGTATCCAGAATTGAGACGGAAGCTGACGTATTGACACGAGATATTTTCTCAGAATTGAATAGAACCTTCATCACACCATTAGATAGAGAAGATATGCAAAGAGTTGCATCAAAGATTGACGATATTATTGATTTTATGGATGGAATCGGTGCAAGATTTGCTAGTTATAAAATCACAACAGCACCACCACATACACTAGAAATGGCAAAAGAGCTGGTCAATGCTACAAAAGAGGTTGAATTTATGGTATCAAAATTAAACAATATTAAAAATCCTAAATTAATGATTGAACATTGCAGAAATACAAGTGATATTGAACATACA
>JABGTD010000005.1 GCA_018647405.1 Nitrososphaerota archaeon
AGTTTTTCCTTTCCTGTTACCAGTCTATTTTTTAACAGTCCTTTAACATCATCAGGGTTAAACAGTGAAAAAGCATCAGTTGTGTATTCTGTAACGGCTCTCTCTATGCTTTTGAAAAGATCCTTGTAATCTACGATGTACCCATATTCTTTGTCTACTCCATCTAGTCTGTTTACTCTGCAAATTGCTTGGAAAAGTCCATGATCACTCATTTTTTTGTCGATGTAGAGATATGTTGCAGGAGGGGCATCAAATCCAGTAAGTAATTTGTTGACTACTATGAGTAATTTCATCTGTTTGGGCTCTTTTTTGAACAATTCTTTGACTTTTCTCTCAAATTTCTCAGGGTCATTTTCCCCTATTCCAATTTTGTCATAATCTGCTAACATGTTTTTGTAAATATCATACATTTTTTCTTTTTCAGTTTCCTCTTCACCACCTATTGTTTCGCCTTTGATTGAATTAATGTCTCCGTTGTATGATGTGATTATAGCACATTTTTTAAAATCATATCTTTGAAATATTTCATAGTACCTACATGCTTGATAGATACTACTTGCAACAAGTATTGCATTGCCTTTTCCGCTGAATAATCTGTCTTCCCTTTTCATATCTAATTTAATATCCATTACAATTTTTTCCAATCTTTGTTTTGAGCTGAATACTTTTTGTAATGTTCCCCAATTCTTTTTTAATTCTAATTTTGCAAAATCAGTCAATCCTTTTGTGCTTGCTTCAAACCATTGATCAACTTTTTCAGGAGATGACAAAGTTTGGTCTATGTCCCTTGCCTCATATCTTAAATCAAGTACAACTTTGTCCTTGACTGCTTCATCGTATTTGTAAGTGTGAATATATCCCCCAAATTTCTCTAAACTGGTTTCCTTGTCTTTTTGGAGTAATGGGGTTCCAGTAAATCCAATGACTACGGCATTAGGAAGCAATTTTTTCATGGCATCGTGCAGTTTTCCACTTTGGGTTCTATGACATTCATCAATGAACACATGAAGATTGCCCTTTGCCTTGAAACCATTATCTAAATTAGAAAAAACATCTTCAAGGTAATCATCATCTTCAGAATTATTATTTTCTCTAAACTTGTGAATTAATGAACAAAGTAACCAAGGATCATTTTTATCTAATTTCTCAACAAGATCTTTTCCACTAGTAGTTCTAATTATTGTCTCATTGACATTCATGAAGAATCCTTCAATTTGATCATCAAGTTCTTTTCTATCTGTAATGATTAGAACTCGTGGCTTGTTTTCTCTATGTTCACGAATCCATTTTGCAAGCCAAATCATGAGTAGACTCTTTCCACTGCCCTGAGTATGCCAAATTATTCCACCCTCTTCTTTTCGCAAAGATTCTTGTGCCTTTTTGACTCCAAAGTACTGATTATGCCTACAAATCTTCTTGATTCCCTCATCAAAGACGATAAAATCATGAATTATCTCAAGCAATCTCTCTTTTTGACACATTGCATAGAGATGACTATCCAGTGGTTTTTGGATTGGAGTGTTTTCTTTCCAAGTAAGATAGTATTTTTCTGGAGTATCAATTACACCATAACGTAATCCTGCTGAATCACTTCCTGCCATTACAAGTTGAATTGTTGCAAAAAAGTTTTTAATAAATTCTGATTTTTGATTATCTAAATTTTGTCTAATTCCTTGCTCAACTGAAACTGAGCTTCTTTTGAGTTCTAAAACTACTAGTGCAATTCCATTTACATACAAAACAATGTCGGGTCGTTTTGTGTTTTGGCTGTTTATTGTAACCTCTTCGGCAATATAGAAATGATTGTTTAATGGATTCTTCCAATCAATTAACCACACTCTTTGAGAGTCATTCTCACCACTTACCTTAACTTTGATTCCGTATCGAAGAAAACTGTAAACCTCTTTGTTAATTTCATAAAGACTCTTGTTTTGATCTGTTGCTATTTTTTCTAGTTTGGAAATTGCATCTTTAATTTGATCAGAGTCATATTTGTTTTTAAGAAATTTAGTTAGTAATTCTTTTTCAACATTACTATTATTTTCTCTATCTTTCCAATCTCCGAGGTATTCATATCCAAGTAGATTTGGATCCTCAAACATCTTGATAATTCTTTTCTGAGTTACA
>JABGTD010000026.1 GCA_018647405.1 Nitrososphaerota archaeon
ATTAGCTTTCGCTAAATAATAATTTGATAGTGATTATAAAAATGCATTATATGATTATTTGAAAACATGAATTATGACAATTTTTTCTATAATACTTCCATCAAGTGTGATAGCTTTTGATGTGATTTTGTATGTACCTTCCAATATATGATCACCATTATTTTTTATTTGATCCCAAACAAAAGATACTTCCTCATGTGAATTAAGTTTAGATATTACTTGAGATGATGAGGGTGAAAAAATAGCTATACTATCTAGTTGTTTTATTATTAATCCATACGACGTATCAGAAAATTTTAGTTCATCAGTTCCTGAATTAATGATTGTGATTAAAATGGGTTCACCTAACGTAAAATTAGTTTTTTCAGTAACAATAGATAATGATGTACCATCAACATAGACTAGTTGTTCTTCTACCCCATATTCATACAAAATAATTCCAAAGATCGGCCCAGATACAACACCCAGAATTATTGCAATAAGTAAGCCTTTTGGAAACAATTTTTATTCTTTTTTTGGTGTGCTGGTACGCCAACTTTTTGGATAAGTGTTTGGTTTCATAATTATTCTTTTTGTTTGAAAAGCATATCCTTTTGTTTGATCTTTTATTTCATTTTCAGATAAAAGAGATTCAGCCAATGCAACAATCTCACCTTTTTGAGAATAAATTCCAACTAGATCACCTTTTTCCAGATATTGTGATATTTGTAAGACCCCAGGTATTGCCAATTGTGCACCATGACACATCGAGTCTATTGCAGAATCACGAATAACCACAGACTTTATTTCACTAAATGTTTCTTCAACAGGTCTAATAATTTTCAAAAGTTTTGATTCATCCTTATTTTCTTTCCACGTTGCATATGCATCTGCAAGTTGATGCATGGTAACAAGATTTTCTTCATCAAATTGATGAACACGTGAACGACGTAATTCAATCATGGAACCACCAGGTCCAAGAAGTTCACCCATATCATAATATAATTTTCTAATGTAGGTTCCTGCTTCACATAATACACGTAACACAACTAATCTTTCTTTTTGCTCTAATAGTTCCAATTCATAAATAGTCCTACTTCGAGTTTGTCTTACTACAGCAGAACGTTGTGGTGGTTTTTGAAAAATTTCACCACGAAATAATTCAAGGATTTGTTCAAGTTTTTCCTTAGATGGTAACGAATGTAATCTACCTAATGCAAAGTATTCTTTTGGTCCTAGCAATAATACTCCTAAAGCTTTTGTTCCCTCACCTAGACCAAGAGGTAAAACACCTGAAACTTGCGGATCAAGTGTTCCACTATGACCCGCCTTAGGAATTTCTAGAATTCTTTTTGCCCAAGCCACAACTTCATGACTTGTAGGTCCGGGAGGCTTATCAATCAAAATTAAACCATACTCTAAAAGTTGTTCAATAGTTCTTTTGTTGTAATATGTCCCATGTTCAGGATTTGTCAAATCCTCATCTATTTTTATAAGATTTTCAAGTTGTTTTAGAGTCAAAGTAATTCTCTCACAGTTGATTTTGCAATTTCTAACACTTGATCTGCATTTATCATATCAGTTTGAATGATTTTATCAAAAACTGAAAGATCATCCCCAAATTCAAAGTTGTAGAGATTTTTATAAATTGCTTTATTTTCATTGAATCTTTTGTTGACAACTTCAAGTGCAGAAGATTCTTCCATTTTATCACGATTCTGCATACGTTTTGCACTATTTTCCATAGTTCCATTTAACCATAATTTTATTCCACTATCAATTAACCAAGGAAGTGTATAGCTAGTGATAACAACATCACCTTTTTCAAATAATTGGATTAATTTTTCATCAACTTTCTTATCAAATTCTGAATTTTCTTTTCTCTGATTAAGGAATTTCATTCCATCTTCAGTATCCCACCAATCATCACCACTAGAGGAGAATCCTTGTTCAGTTGCAAGTTCTTTCAAAATATCCCCACCACTAAGATAATTTAGATTGAATTCTTTTGCAAGTCCCTTTGCTACAGTAGTCTTTCCAATAGCAGGAGGACCAGACACTACAATTGATTTTGACAATTATCCTAAATCCATTTGGGTTTTAGTTAGTTTCATAATGAGCCCACTAAACGCAATGGATGATAAGAAATACCAAGCCCACAGGTATAGCGCATTTTCTTCACCGCAATACAGTCCTTCTTCAACTTTAAGAGCAGTGCATGTTAGTTCAAACCAATCACCAGGAATTACATTTAGTGGAATTGGTGAAACTGCAACAGTGTATGAAAATAATTGTGGTAGTACAAAATAAAAAATTAACATTAACGGAATAATTGTAATCATCATAGGTCGTATGTTCATCTGCATCATCTCCATGTTCATTTTATTCATGTAAGCAGATTTTTTATTTGCAGTTGCAATTCTTGATTGATCTTTTGATCTAAATGCAGCCATTCTTTCTTTTTGCCATGCTCGTACTTCTTTTGTAATTCTTCTCTGTTTTACTTGATCAACCATTTTGCGTCTAATTGTTGAATTGATTAAATTTAATGCAATTCCAAATCCAGCAACTGCAAGCATGGATAAAATTATACCTTTTATCATAGGATCATCACTACCTAGTGGACCTTCCCTCATTCCAAAGAAATCCATTTGGAGGAATACTGCATCAACAAAGTTTAATATGAAATTTAGTTCCATTTAAGCACCAACACCTATTGCATCTATTACATTTTGCGCTGCTTCATCGATTTTTCCCTCATTGTTTAGTATAACTTTGAGTGGAGATCCAGATAAAACTGAACAACTTGCTAACATTGCATCTTGTACTGCCAATTCCTTTTTTATTGCTTCTATTGAAATTTTATCACGATTTCGAGTATCATCTTTCATTCTTCGATTGTAAATCTCTTCAGGTCGTGCAGATATTGCTATAAGATGGGTAGGTTCAAGAATTTGAATTACGTGATATGGAAGACCAGGATAAAACCCCTCATCTGTAGAAATGAATGCATGTGTATCAATAAACACTACATCATCAGTTAATTCAGAAATTTTTGTTGCTGCTTGTTTTTGTAAATCTTTTTGTTGTGATACTGGTAAATGTCTAAGATTATCCCTATCAGAAACTTGATTACCTTCTGCTTCACCCATCATTACAGTTCCATAACTATGCACACTAGCACAGTGTTTTTCTGCATTTATCAATTCTACAATACGTGTAACTAGAGAAGTTTTCCCTACACCAGGGATTCCAACTATTACGACTTTTTTACGTTCTACCAAGTAAAGCACCTAACCGTGGCATGACAACTTCCACCTGTTCTTTTACTAATTGATTATAGTAATTAATTAGAATATCTACAGAAAGCAAAATTCCAATTCCGGTACCGAATACACCTAATACATCCGAAACACCTGCAATTAATCCAAGAATTGCAGAACCGATTATTGTTACTGATGGAATGTATCTGTTAAGTAATGTTTCAATTGGTTTGTTAGAACGTCTGAATCCTGGTACTTGAACATCCGCATCTAAAAGATTTTGTGCAGCTTTCTTTGGAGAAAGTCCACCAAGTTCTACCCATAATCTTCCAAAGACAATTACAATTCCAATCATAAATATTACATAGCCAATAGCTCGTATAGGATCTTGTGCTGCTAAATCTAAACCTCTTGGAGGAGTGATAAAGTAAACAATACCGCCAATTGGTGATGATGGACTTGTGGGATCAAATTGTCCTAAAATATTCAAAAATGCATTATTGTTCCGCGGGTTAAATTGTGACCAAAACATTTGTCCAATGAATACAGCATTTGCAGTTAATGCAGAAGCCAAAATAACAGGAATATTTGAAACATACATCATCTTAATTGGATAAGTTGCTGCAAATCCTCTATACTTTGTAGAAACAATTGGAATTTCTACCTTCATACCTTGAGTGTATACAAGTATTGCAAGAATTCCCGCAGTTAAGAACAATCCAAAAACACTCGGCAGTTGATTAGACCGGAACAATGCATCTGCCACATCACCATACGCAGCCATCTGACCAATGAATGGAAATATGCCTATAGCACCACCATCACCTGCAGGCATTGGACTAAACAAACTCCACAAAATTTGCTGTGCAACTCCTGCCATAATGAATATACTAATTCCACTACCTAGACCCCATCCTTTTTGGATAGTTTCATCTAAGAACATTACAATGATTGATGCACCCATCAGCTGCCCTATCAGCACATATAGAATATACGGCTCAGTGATACCAGGTCCATAAACAGCAATTGCATATACAACAGATTCTGCCACAATTACAATGTAAGTTACAAGTTTTGTTGCAGTTTGAAATACACCACGTTCAGCTGGATTTTTGAAATCAAATTTCAAAATATCAGAACCTCGAAGTAATTGCATTAACAAACCACCAGTTACGATTGGTCCAATTCCTAATTCAACAAGAGAACCTTGTTGGGATGCAAAAATTACTCGTGCAAATGCTAGAAAATCAAATTCAGGTGCAGTTGCGCCAAAAAGCGGAGTTTGACCCATCACTAGATAAATTACTAAACAACCAGAAGTCCACAATATTTTTGATTGTAATGGGATTTTCTTTTTTGGTTTTGGAACTTGAGGTATGTAAGGTTCAGCCTTAGCTACAATTTTTCGTATAGTTTCAGTTAGTGTTCCTTCAGCCATCGTTGTTTTCTACATTTTCAGCTTTTTCTTGTGATTTTTCTTCAGTTTTTTGAATAGGGAGAATTACTTCGCCACCTGCTTGTTTAACTTTTTCAATTGCAGAAGGCGTTGCATTTTTTACTTTTATTGTATAAGCGGTGTTAATTTGACCTCCACCTAGTAATTTTTCAATTTTAAGTGATTCTAAGTCTAAAGTGTTTTTAGAATTTTCTGATTTTCCAGATTTAGAAAATAAGTCATTCAAATCTCTAACGTTTATCCAAACTTTTGTAATACTTGGATGTGGAGAATGAGTTCCTTCATGGCCAAAATGATCTTGATCTTCTTTAATTACAGTACTTGCAAGATGTTTGAGATGTCCAGAACGTCCGAGTCCACCTTTATGGCCAAAGGATCTATGTTGCGCAACCTGACCCCATCCCATGTGTCTTCCACCTCTAAGTCTTCTAGTTTTTCTCAATCTTGTTGCCATTTTACATCATCCTCTTTACGATAACTAAAAGTTCTTTGTTATGACCCAAGACACCTTTTTGACCATAGAGCTTTTTACAACTTCTTTTGAATCCATGTCTTGGAGGATCCAATGCAAACCAAGGTTTTAGAGGTTTTAATTTTGAAAGTGATGTTTTGCCTTCAGCTAATGCAGTGGCTAATTCATCTACAGATTTGTACCCTAATGCAGTAATATCTTCAGAAGTGATTTTCTTATAACCGGATTTTCGTGCTTTTTTATCTAAAAGTTCTTTTGCAGTTTCAACATCAAGTTCTTGCCAGGCAACATAATGTTGAACTTTTCTTAACATTCCAATAGTATTATCTATTTCAGGAATGATTACAGCACGATGTTTCTTTTCTAATTTTAGTAAATTCATTGTAGTGGTAGCCCAATAAGGTACATCAGCTGTTCCACTAATTCTTACAACAAGATATGCTTTAGACATGATAATTATCCTTGACTGAATGTCTGTCTTAGACATTCAAGTAATGCTTTTGATGTTGAGTTCATTGTTGCAGTAGAGCCATTTGTATGAGTCCATGCATCTTTTACACCTGCTAATTTTAATAAATTACGAATTTTTCCACCTGCAACAAGTCCTAAACCTCTTGGGCCAGGTAAAATTTCAATTGTTACACTTCCACCTTTTCCTTTAACAGTGAATGGTACAGAATGTTTTTGATCACATCTACATTCCCAACTTCCACATCCAAGTTTAATTGGACTTACATTTAGATATGCAGCATTGTTTGCTTTTTCAATTGCAATTCTCATTTGTTTGGATTTTCCTAAACCAATTCCAAGCCAACCATTTTGATTGCCTGCTGCAACCAGAGCTTTGAATCTTGTAGATTGACCATTTGGAGTCATCTTCTGAATTAAACCAACATCAATAACTTCAGTTTTTAAATCAGGTAGTAATTTTTTAATGATTCCTGCTTCTTGTATACGTAAACCTTTTTCATAAATTTCTTCCATGGTGGTAATTTCACCAGATGCAACTTTTTTTCCCAACATTGTTTTTGGTTCCCATATTTCAACAACAGGTTCACGTCTTCTTCGTGGTCTATCACCTGGGCGACCGCCTCTACCACCAGGTCCACCTCGACCTCCAGGTCCACCTCGACCTCCAGGTCCACCTCGACCTCCAGGTCCACCAGGTCTACCTTGTTGACGTTGTGGTGCAGATTGACTCATTTGGTTTTTACCTCACTGTCAATTTTTGATTTAACACTTGCAACATCATTTTTTATTTTAAGATGTTCACCATTAATTCGTTCAACAGCTGGAAATGCTTCTTCATCAGCTGGAACTTTAACACCAGCATCAATTACACCTTTTAATGCTGCAGCCATTCTATCAGTATATCTTCTAGTACCACTATACAAGATTGCATCAGTGATTCCATTTGATAATGCCTTTTTTCCAGCCATGTAACCAGTCAAATAGGATGCAGGAATATTTTTTCTGGAACCCTTCCAACCATCTTTAAGTAAAAATCTAGAATGTGCAGATGCCAGAACCTTATCGCCTTTAATTTCAGGTTTTATAATTTGAACTTGGGTATTTTCATTTGTGACATTAACTGTAATGAAATCTTGCTTTCCCATAAGCATGATTTTTCGTTTCCGATAGTTAGTTTTCTCACTACGAATTCTTTGTAATATCTTTGAATATGCCATCTATAGAGGGAAAACTTGAGATTGGTATTATAAACCTTAGACGCCAAGAAGGTGAACTAACAATGCTTTTTGGACATGTAGTCGATTTTCAGCTTCATCCCAAACAACAGAGTGTGAACCATCAATAACATCAGAAGTTACTTCTTGATCACGTTTTGCAGGAAGACAATGCATGAAGATAGCATCTTTTTTGGCCTTATTCATCAAAGACTGATTTACTTGAAATTTTGGAAGGAATTTTTTAATGCGATCAGAATTTGCATTATGAATAGAAACAAAAGTATCAGTCATTACAACATCTGCATCTTTTACTGCCACTTCAGGATTGTCAGAAACTTCTAAAATTTCAGCGTCTTTACCTTCTTTGATAACATCGAAGTCAGGTTCATATCCATCAGGAATTGCAACAGAGAGTTTTATCTTCAATTTGGCACATCCCAATATCAGTGAATTACAAACATTGTTTCCATCGCCTATCCAAGCAATTTTAATTTTCTTTAGATTTTTTTTATGTTCTTTAATTGTCATCAAGTCTGCAAGGATTTGACATGGATGAAATGAATCGGATAGTCCATTAATTACAGGTATGGAAGAATTTCTTGCAAATGTTTCTAAAGATTTATGATCATAAACACGAGCCATTACCACATTTACATAACGGGAAAGTGTCTTTGCCGTGTCAGCAATAGATTCACCACGAGATAATTGAAGATCATTTGGAGATAATGTAAGTGCGTGACCACCAAGTTGAAACATTCCTGTTTCAAAACTTACACGTGTTCTAGTAGAAGGTTTTTCAAATATCATTGCAAGTGTTTTATTTTGTAAAAGAGGTTTTTCTTTTCCTTTTTTTTGTTCTTTTTTCAAATCTATTGCTAAATCAATTATATTATTAATTTCCTTAGATTCTAATTCATTTAATGTGAGTAAATCTACATTATGGGGTTTGTGAGTCATAGAATACAGAATACTAGATGTTTCTTATAGTTTTGTAAACTATGGTTTAGGTCTTCCATCTTGAATCCATTTCTTAATTTGATTAGCTAATTTTTTTGCATCATTTTCAGTTTCTGGTGGAGGAACATCATACAAATCAGCATATGTGTTGATGTCATCAGTTTCAATTCCTTCGAAAGGATCATCACTTTCTTGTGGTTCTGGTTCTGGTTCTGGTTCTGGTTCTGGTTTTGGTTCTGGTTTTGGTTCTGGTTTTGGTTCTGGTTTTGGTTCTGGTTTTGGTTTTGGTTCTGGTTCTGGTTCTGGTTCTGGTTTTGGTTCTGGTTTTGGTTCTG
>JABGTD010000004.1 GCA_018647405.1 Nitrososphaerota archaeon
AGGAGTTGAAATGTCGGAATTTTCGGGAGTTGCAAAGGTTTACGACAGAGAAGAATATGCATTTGAAGCAGTTTCAAAAGGAGAAATAGATGAAGGAGATGTAGTAGTTATACGATATGAGGGACCTAAAGGAGGTCCAGGAATGAGAGAAATGTTATCTACAACAGCAGCACTTGTAGGTCAAGGACTAGGTAAGAAAGTTGCAATGGTTACAGATGGTCGATTTTCAGGAGGAACTCGTGGATTTATGGTGGGACACGTTGCACCAGAAGCATTTGTTGGAGGACCAATAGCATTGGTAAAAAATGGAGATAAAATATCCATCAAATTAGAAGATAACTCACTCAACTTACATGTATCTGAAGAAGAATTAGCTGTAAGAAAAGAACAATGGCGAAGACCTGCACCAAATTATACCACAGGTGCACTTGCAAAATTTGCATCACTTGTAGGATCCGCAGCAAATGGTGCAATTACAAAACCGGCACAATATTAATTATTCAAAATGTTTTTCGCACAACATTATATTTTTTGAATCAAGAGTTTTTGCAGTAAGAGATGTTCCGTCTTGAATTCCTTTTTTACATACATAACAATTCATTTCATGTGCATCAGTTCTTAAAAAAATAGGTTCAGTCTTTAAAATAAAATCCTGAATTAAAGCAGATTTTCCAGAATATACTAACTGACTCATAATCTTGGCACACGGTTATTCGATATAAAGGTACCGTACTTTACTGTAATATCTATTTAGAGTTTAAATACTGTATTCTAATAGCATGCCTATGGGTGAACACCTTTGGAAAACACAGCATTTCTAAGATTCCTCTAGTGTACACTGAAACCCAACCATTTGACGTTTACAACAAAATATCTAGAAATTATACACATTCATTTTTGTTTGAATCATTAGAAGGCCCAGATGAACTTTCAGAGACATCCATCATGGGGTTTGACCCCGAATTAATTGTAAAAGGTTACTTCAACAGAATAACAATTCAAGCCAGAGATGGAAAAATAGAAACAATTCAAACAGATACACCTCTAGAAGAAATCAAAAAATTAATAAAAAAAACAGGCGATATGTCTTATCGATATTTGGGAGGAGCCGTAGGAAATATCAACTATGATGCAATCAGATTATTTGAAAATATACCAGGGGATAGAGATTTAGAAAAACCAATAATGGAATTTGGAATCTATAATGATGGCATCCTCTATGATAATAAAAAGAAACAATTTTTCTATTTTTATTACGATGAAGATAGAAAAGACAAGATAAAAAAAACAGATGAAGATGTAGGTATGTTTGAAATGTCAGATATCAATCCAAATTTGAATAAAGATGGATTTGAAAAAATTGTAAAAAAAGCAAAAGAGTATGTTCACAGCGGAGATGTATTCCAAGTTGTTCTTTCTAGAAGATTTTCATTTGAAGGAAAAGGAGATTATCTCAAAGTGTATGAAAAACTTCGAGAGTTAAACCCTTCACCATACATGTTTCATCTTAAAATGAAAGATAATATAATAATCGGATCAAGCCCAGAAATGTTACTAAGAGTAACTGGAAGCGATGTGGAGACATTCCCAATAGCAGGTACCAGAAAAATTACTGACGATGAGGAGAAAAATGAAAAATTAAAAGATGAATTGTTAAATGACGAAAAAGAACTTGCAGAGCATACAATGCTTGTAGATTTAGGTAGAAATGATATTGGGAGAGTTTGCGATTATGGAACTGTAAAAGTAAAAGAATTAATGAAAATTAAAAGATTCAGTCATGTTCAACATATCGTGACACATGTAGTTGGCAAATTGAATTCAAAACATGACATGTATGATGCATTTCGGGCTGTTTTTCCAGCAGGAACCGTATCAGGAGCACCAAAAGTAAGAGCAATGGAAATAATTCAAGAATTAGAACCAACAAAAAGGGAAACATACGCAGGAGCTGTAGGTTATTTTTCAATTAATGGATGCTGTGATTTTGCAATCGCAATTAGAAGTATTTTTGCAAAAAACAATAAAGGGTTTGTACAAGCAGGAGCAGGAATTGTATTTGATTCAATTGCAGAAAATGAATTCAAAGAAACAGAACATAAAGCAAATGCAATGATTACAGCATTAAAGGAGGCTTCAAAATGAAATTTCTAATTATCGATAATTATGATTCTTTTGTATACAATATTGCTCAAAGATTAGGAGAACTAGGAGTAACGTCAGATGTTATTAGAAATGACAAAATAACAATAAATGATATTGAAAAATCAAATTATGATGCCATAATTATTTCTCCAGGACCTGGAACCCCGGATGATGAAAGATATTTTGGAATTTGCAAAAAAGTAATTACTGAACTTGGACCAAAAAAACCAATTTTAGGAGTTTGTCTTGGGCATCAAGGAATAATTTCATGTTTTGGCGGAAAAGTTGTCAATGCAGAAAACATTCGTCATGGAAAAACAAGTAAAGTGAAACATACGGAGGAATCATTATTTGTAGGAGTAAAAAATCCATTTAGAGCAACCAGATATCATTCACTTGTAGGGAAAAAAACAATTATACCAAATTCCTTAAAAATTACTGCAGTTGCCGAAGACGATGGAGAGGTGATGGGTGTAAGTCATAAAGAATATTTGATTGAAGGAGTTCAATTTCACCCTGAATCAATATTAACCGATGAAGGATCAAAAATATTTGCAAATTTTATAAAAAAGGTAGAAAATCATGAAAAAAATTAATGGGAATTTGACATTTGATGAAATGTCATCAGTGATGAGTGAAATTCTAAATGGAAAAAATGATGATGATGCAATTGCCGAATTTCTCAAAGATTTATCAAGCAAAGGTGAAACAAATGAAGAACTACGTGCAATGTTTACAAAAATGAACGAGTATTCAGTAAATATCAATCCACGATGTCATGGGAATTTAATTGACGTATGTGGTACAGGGGGAGATAATTTACAGACATTCAATATTTCCACAACGGCATCATTTGTTATTGCAGGAGCAGGAGGAAGTATTGCAAAACATGGGAATCGCTCAGTTTCAGGCATATCAGGTAGTGCAGATATTTTTGAATACTTCGGATTTGATTTGAATTCAGACCCATGGGTAGTAGAAGAAATGATAGAAAAAATAGGAATAGGATTCATGTTTGCACCAAAATTTCATCCTGCAATGAAAAATGTTGCACCGGCTAGAAAGATAATTGGTGAAAGAACAGCGTTTAATCTCTTAGGCCCTTTATGCAATCCTGCAAAAGTTAGACATCAAATGATAGGTGTTTTTGCAGATAATTATATTGAAAGAATTGTGAAAATTATGCAAAAGAATTTTTCAGATACTGTGCTAACAGTGAGATCAGATGATGGTATGGACGAACTATCAACAACATCAAAAAATAAAGCATGTTTATTAAAAAATGAAGAGATAACAGAATTCATAATTGATCCGAGCAAATATGGGATGGAGAAAGGTAAAATATCAGATATTCAAATTTCTACAAAAAAGGATGCAACAGATGCCTTTGTTAAAGTATTGAATAATACGTCAAACAAAACAATGAAAGAAATTACAATACTAAATGCTGCAGGAGGACTTCTTGTAGGAGGAATCTGTAATAAATTTGAAGAAGGGATAGAATTAGCTCGACAGACAATAGATAATGGAAAAGCATTTGATAAATTAAAACAGTTTACAAAAGAAAATCATGCATCTGAAAAACTAGAGGAGTTTAAATGATATGGAAAATATTTTAGAAAAACTTGTCAACAATTCAAGAAAAGCAATCGATAATGGAGTTTACAACATTTCAGAATCATTATCCAACTCAGGAATGGATTTAGGTAAAATTATAATTAATTCACAACATGCACCTTTGATTACAGAAGTAAAATTTTCATCTCCAGCATTAGGAAATATTAGAAAAGTATCAGACCCCATAGATATTGCAATACAAATGGTTAATGGAGGTGCATCAGCATTATCCGTATTAACTCAGCCATTTTTGTTTGACGGATCACCTGAAGTTTTTATGAAAGTTAGAAAAGTAGTAGAAATTCCAATGTTGATGAAAGACATAACAGTAGATAAAATACAAATCGATGCAGCTAAAAAAATAGGTGCAGATTATTTTCTACTCATACAATCGATTTTTGATAAAAAAATGGTACCCGAAATGGATGAATTAATTGATTATGGGCATAAAAATGGAGTAAAAGTGATTGTTGAAGCACATACCACAAAAGAATTTGAAAATGCATGTAAAACTAATGCAGATATTGTTGGCATAAATAATAGAAATTTAGATACTTTGAAAATTGATCTTAACACAACTAAGAACATACTAGATAAATCAGATTCATCGAAAATCATCATTTCAGAGAGCGGAATTGAGTCTAATGATGACATTCGATTTCTTCATAAATGCGGTGCAAGAGGATATCTTGTAGGAACAGCAATAATGAAAAATGACAACATTGAACAAACTGTTAGAGGATTAGTGAATTCCATATGAAAATAGGAATACCAAAAGACGGAAGATTCGGTGAATTTGGTGGAAAATATATTCCAGAAACGCTTGCACCCGCAATAGAAGAATTAGAAAAGAATTATCTGCAGATTAGAAATGATAAAAATTTCAAAAAAGAACTCGGGAGATTATTAATTGATTATGCAGGAAGACCAACTCCAATCTATTTTGCAAAAAATCTTACAAAAACTATAGGCGGAGCAAAAATCTATTTGAAAAGAGAAGATTTGTTACATGGAGGAGCTCATAAAATCAATAACACATTGGGACAAGCATTACTTGCAAAACGGATGGGTAAAAAAAGAATTATTGCAGAAACTGGAGCAGGTCAACACGGAGTAGCAACTGCAATGGCATGTGCAAGTTTAGGATTGAAAGCTGAAATTTACATGGGATATGTAGATACATTACGTCAGAAACAAAATGTTTTCAGAATGGAATTATTAGGTGCTAAAGTACACGCAGTAAAATCAGGTTCAAAAACACTCAAAGATGCAATAAATGAAGCAATGCGAGATTGGATTACAAATGTAGATTCAACGTATTATCTGTTAGGTTCAGCAGTAGGACCGCACCCATATCCTCTCATGGTAAGAGATTTTCAAGCAGTAATTGGTGTAGAGATTAAAAAACAAATGAAGAAAATTCCTAATGCAGTAATTGCATGTGTAGGTGGTGGCTCTAATGCAATAGGAACATTTTACCCGCTAATTGATACAAATGCCAAAATTATAGGAATAGAAGCAGGAGGTAAAGGAGTAAAAACAAAATTGCATTCAGCCCCACTTACTGCAGGTAAGAAAGGAGTCTTGCATGGAATGATGACATATCTAATGCAAGATAATGATGGACAAATTAGCAAAACACATAGTATTTCTGCAGGACTAGATTATCCAGGAGTTGGACCTGAACACGCATATCTTAAAGATGAAAATCGAGTAGAATACAAAGCAGTAACTGATGACGAAGTAATTGATGCATTTTTAATTCTTACACGAACTGAGGGAATAATTCCGGCATTAGAATCAGCACATGCAATAGCACATGCAATTAAAATTTCAAAGAAGATGAAGAAAACAGAATCCATTGTAGTCACCTTATCAGGTAGAGGTGACAAAGACATCGATATTGTAAAGGAGTATTTGGCCAAAAATGTCAAGAATAAAAGAAAAATTTAATCAATTAGAATCAAAGAAAGAGACTGCTTTAATCTCATACATTATGGCAGGATATCCTTCAGAAAAAGCAACAATATCTGCAGTAAGAGGATTAATCCAAGGTGGTTCAGACATTATTGAATTAGGTTTTCCATTTTCGGATCCAATTGCAGATGGACCAACAATCCAGATGGCAAGTACAGAATCATTGAATGGCGGAACAAAAATTGATAATTTCTTTTCAATAGTAAAAAAAATACGAAAGGAGTCAAACATTCCATTGGTTTTGATGACATACACGAACATTTTGTATAATCAGACATATCTGAAATTTATCTCACGTGCAAAACAAGCAGGTATTGATGGGTTAATTTTACCAGATATGGCTATAGAAGAATCAAAAGAATATGTGAAAGCCGCTAAAAAAATAGGGATGGATACAATATTCCTCGTATCACCAAATACCGAAAAAGATCGATTAAAACAAATTATCAAATCCGCATCAGGATTCCTTTACATGGTTGCGGTTTTTGGTACAACAGGGGTTCAAACTAAAATTCACAAATACACATTAGATGCACTCAAGAATACAAAAATTGCTGCAAAAGGAAAAATTCCAGTAGGCGTAGGCTTTGGAGTATCTACAGAGAAAGATGTGCAAAAATACGTTTCATCAGGTGCCGATGCAGTGATAGTGGGTAGTGCTAACATAAAGATTATCGAAAACACGCCTACAAATAAGATTCAAACACGAATTGCAACCTTTACAAAAAAACTAAAAAACAAAACCAGATAACGAAATAAACGAATAAAAACTAGAAGTGTTTAAGAAAAAAATGCAGACAAAGTTTATTTTTGTTACAGGCGGAGTTATGTCTGGATTAGGAAAAGGTGTAGTTTCATCATCAATTTGTAAATTATTACAGTTATCAGATCAAAAAGTTTCATGTATCAAAATTGATCCATATCTAAATTATGATGCAGGAACAATGAACCCAATTGCACATGGAGAGGTCTTTGTGACAGATGATGGAGGAGAATGTGATATGGACATAGGAAATTATGAAAGATTTTTGAATCAAGATATACCAAAATCACATAATATCACAACTGCCCAAATTTATTCAAGTGTCATAGAATCCGAACGTAAAGGAGAATATTTGGGAGCATGTGTTCAGATTATACCGCATGTTACCGATGCAATAAAAGATAGAATTAAAAAAATTGCTGCAGATGAAGAATTAGAAATACTAGTAGTAGAATGTGGAGGAACAGTCGGAGATATTGAAAGTTTGCCATTTTTAGAGGCGTTAAGACAGATCAGAGTTGAAGAAGGTTCAGAAAATGTAATTTTCGTTCATGTTACATTAGCACCATCATTAGATGTAGTAGGTGAACAAAAGACCAAACCAACACAACATAGTGTTCAAGAATTAAGAAGAATTGGAATCCAGCCAGATTTACTTTGTGTTAGATGTTCCATGCCATTACAAGATAAAACAAGAAACAAAATTTCAATGTTTACAAATGTTACAAACAATGATGTATTTTCATGTCATGATGTTGATTCAATTTTTCAAGTACCTGAAATTCTATATGGTCAAGGTTTGGTGGATGTTATTTTTAAAAAATTCAATAAGATGGGATATGTTAATGCATCTCAAAACTGGGATACATGGAATAAAATAGTTAATTCATTGCAAAATGAAGGTCAGTCAATTAATATTGCAATGGTAGGAAAATATGTAACACTTGCGGATAGTTATGTTAGTGTAAATCATGCATTAAAACATGCAGCTGCATCACTTGGGAAAAAAATGGCAATAGATTGGATTGATTCAGAAAATATTAACGGAAATGTGGATACATTATCCAAGTACAATGGAATATTGGTTCCAGGAGGATTTGGTACCAGAGGCTCAGAAGGAATAATAAAAACTGCAAATTTTGCAAGAGAAAATAATATTCCATATCTTGGAATATGTTTCGGTTTCCAGTTAGCAGCAGTATCATTTGCAAGAAATGTTTGTAATCATGTAGATGCAAATTCAACAGAAATTGAGCAAAATACCAACAATCCAATAATAGATTTACTTCCAGAACAGGATGGAGTTACAGACATGGGCGGGTCATTAAGATTAGGTGCAAATGACATTAATGTAAAACCAAATACAATAGCAAACAAAATTTATGGGCAAGATAAAATTTCAAAAAGACATAGACACAGATATGAGTTTAATACAAAATATTTAGATGAATTTGCACAAAAAGGTATGATCTTTTCAGGTGAAAGTGATGAAGGAAAAAGAATGGAAATTTTAGAGATTCCATCTCATAAGTTTTTTGTAGGGGTTCAATTCCATCCAGAATTTAACAGCAGACCAGGATATCCCGAACACGTGTTCAAAGCATTCACTACGGCTGCAAATCAGAATTAATTAAATATATTTTCTGGCGTGAATCCCTAAGTGAGATTTTCTTTTTGACATATCCTTTTTCTAATAAATGACTCATAGCCAATCGCACAGTTCTATCAGGCAATAATGTTTTTTTCACTAATTCTTTTTGACTCATAGAACCCTCATACTCTAAAATTTTAAGAAGTAATTTTGAGCTTGGCGGCATACTGAATAATTCTTCAGCAAGTTTAACTTTTTTTGCAATAGCAGAAATTGCAGTTGTGTCCTTTTTTAGACGAATGATATTGGCAGAAGGTTCATAGTTTGTAGCTTCTACAGAATTTTTTACTTTGTAACGATCCAAACCATCTAAAACAACTTCACAATGTAATCTTGATGAAATTTCATCAACCTCAATTACACTTGCATTAGACACAATCAAAGGTCGTCTAGTAATATCAAGAGAGTTTACAGAAATTATTCCAAATACATCAGAATCTTGAAAAATTACAGGACCGCCTGCAGACATAGAATACGCAGAAGACCCAATTGGAGTTGAAATTATCACACCATCACTGCTATCATGCCATACTTCATCACCATTAACTCTCAAAGTATGCTCCATCAGCATAGCACTTCGAGATGAAAAAACTGCAACGTCGTTTAATACAGGATAAACATTTTTGCCGTCAATTTTTACACCCAATCGAGTTACCTGTTCAGTTTCAAAATCCATTTTCTTGATACGAGAAATTAATGATGGAAATTGTTTTAAATCAAGTTGTGAAAGAAAACCATCTGATTCAGATTCATTGATTCCTAAAACAGGAATTGATGAATCAAAGGTCCTATGGAAATAATTTCTAACACCCTTATCCCCTCCAAGTACAAATACACAATCAGGTTTTTTATTCTTAGACTTTGTTCCAATTTTTGATGATGAAATATTATTTTCATCCAAAATTTTTTTGAGAAATTTTTCAGATGAGTCAGTCAGTCCAGTTCCAAATATTCCAACATGCATAGATAGAATATTTTGTTATACACAATATATGTTAGATCTGCTTAAACTCTACTATATTATAAAAATAAGAGCCATTACTTTCTAATGCATTTTTTTCTGGAACTTTCTCAAGACCGAATGCCTTTGATTCTAAGGCGGATTGAGCCGCTCCACCTGCAAAAGACAACGCCCATAGAAAATCTTTTTCTTTCAACATAGTACAAACAAATGTAGAACAGAAAATATCTCCAATTCCAGTGGTGTCTGTCAAGGTCATTTTTGGTAAGAAAATTGTATATAACTTATCTTTTACAAGTAAAGATATTTCTTGTTTATTTGTATAAATTACATGCTCAATTCCAAGTTTTTGTAATTGTTTAATTCCATCATTACCTGTAAGACCAGTCATTGCATACAATTCATCAGGATTCATCTTGATAGCATCGATATTTTTAAGATCAAGTGAAGTTTTTTTTAGTGAGATTTCATTATTAACATTTTTTTCTCTTAGAAAACCTTGAGGATCTAAAAGAACAAAATTATCAGAGTTTTTAATTTTTGAATAAGTTTCTAAAGAAATTTCATCAAATACAGGACTAATTATTACGCCATCATTGTCATTTTCCATAAAATTAATTTTGTCACACATATTTTCTACGAAGAGTTTTCTATCAGAACCATTTAATTCAATTCTAAATTTGGTAGTAGAATTTGAAGATAATGCATCAGGAGTATTAATTTTATTTTCTTTGAAAAATTCCTCTAAAGGATAATTTGGACCAAATTTTGTGTAGAGATTTACATCATGTTTTTGTTTCCTTGCAGTTAATGAACAATAACTGGCAGGACCGCCAGGAGCATCATATTGTTCATTTTCATAAACAATCGTATCCATCGTACAGTGCGAAAATATTCCAACTTTCATAATTAGCAAAACTTGTGTTTTGTACTACTTATTTGAATCCTTATTTGCACATTTAGAGCAAATGGTTTTTCCTTTTACAAATTCAACTTCAATGTTAGAAGTAAGACATTTTTCACACAGACCAGTCATAAATCGTAATTATTCTTGATCTTTAAATTGTTTTTTTAAGTTATAATATCTCACTTTATATATCGAAGATTCAAATTTCTAATATGCCAAAAAAACGTGCAAGTGCAGGTAGACGAAAAGGTGGAAAAGGTTCGTCAGGTACAATTCAATGCGTTAATTGTGCAGGAACTGTTCCAAAAGATAAAGCAAAAAAAGTAACATCTCGACTTAGTTTAGTAGAACATCAACTTGCAAAAGAATTACGAGCACAGGGGGCATACATTGCTGCACCAAAAATCACAAAATGGTATTGTATTTCATGTGCAATCCATTTCAAAGTTCTAAAAATTCGTTCAGCAGATCAGAGACGTAAACATACAAAACTCCGTGGATAAACTATCTATTTTTCATTAAAACAGACATTCTTTGAACTAGAGTTATTCCCGCAATAATTATTACAATTATTACTGCAATTTCCATAAAACCAATCATTCCTATAATGGCAATAACAAGTAATCTTTCTGCTCGTTCACCAATTCCAATTCCTTGCATCTTAATTCCTGCAGCATCTGCTTTTGCACGTGCATAACTGACCAATAGCGAAAGAGTGATGGCGGTAAATACCAAATATGGTTCAGTATAATTTCCAATTAAGATTCCAAAAAAGATTGCAACTTCGGCAATTTTATCAAATATAGAATCTAAAAATCCCCCAGATTTTGACATTTTATTTGCATAACGAGCAACTTGCCCATCAACAATGTCAAAAAAGCCAGAGGTCAATAATGCAATGCCACCCAAAAATAATGAGTATTCAAATCCAATTCCATAAATTATGGATGCAACAAATGCTAATGCCAAACCTATACCAGTAAATACATTTGGAGATAATCCCGTAGCAGCGAAAGACTTTCCAATTTTCTGTAATACAGGTTTTAAAGAATCACGTAAATTATTTAACATTACAGTTCCTCACTTTTGATTCATTGCAATTATAATTGAAATCATTCTAGCAGCTAAAGATGCAGTAGCACCATTATCAAACATAGGATTTAATTCAACAATATCGGCAGCTTTAATTGTTTTATTTTTTAAAGTGACCACCATATCATGCAATTCACGAGAAGTAATTCCAATTGCTTCAGGATTTCCAACACCCGGAGCAAAAGCAGGATCTAAGACATCAAGGTCGATACTAAGATATAGATTTTCAAATTTTTCAGTTAATTTTTCCAATAATTTTGGACCATCGCCATTTTTAATTTCAGTGTCAGAGATGGTTTGAATATTATTTTCAGTGAGAAACTCTAATTCTTCCTTTACAAATGCACGAGCTCCAACGTGAATAATATTTTCAGGACCACGTTCTTCAACAATTCGTCTCAAATATGCAGCATGACTTAATTTTGTACCTGCATATTCATCTCTCAAATCATAATGTGCATCAAATACCACATATCCAGTATCTTTAGGATAGCTCAAATAACTGCCATAGGTAAGCGAATGTTCACCACCAAGAATAATTAATTGATTTGACATATCTTTCAATTCATCAGTAGTTTTTCTAACCATGTCAATCATATTTTGAGCAACAACTGTATGTTCAAGATTTCCAAGATCTTTAATGTTAACTTGTTCTAAATCAACACCAAATTCTGGCATAAAGATTTCAATATTGTTAAATGCATCACGAATTACATCAGGACCAAAACGACATCCAGGTTTGTATGAATGAGTTGAATCAAATGGAATTCCAAATAATGTTGCTGCAGGTTCAGAATCATCTGTAGGAGATATAATTTTTGGGGAACTAGTCAGATACAAATCAGAGTAACTCATTATACAGATTTTAATTCACTTTAAAATAAAGTAATGCCCAATTAATCAGACTGGCATGAAGAGTCATCACATAAACAGAGATGTGGTGATTCGCCGCAATCTGTACAGATTAGTAACTTTCCATGCATAAGTTATAGTCACATAATTTGTATTTAACCACAAAGAAGGAATGATAAATCATCCATTAAACTTGGATAATTGGTCTTTTTGATAGAAGTGGAGGCAAGTTTAGAGTAGAATGTGGCTTACCATCATTTTGTTTAGTAATTTCTTCTACAAAATTATCAAATGATATTTCTCGGACATCGCGTTGTGTTCTATCACGAACACTTAGATTCTCAGAACTAACCTCTTTTTCTCCAATTACAAGTACATACCTAATCCATTCTTTTTCAGATTCACGAATACGTTTTCCAATTGATTCATTTCGGTCATCAATATCTACACGAATGTTTTGTGTAGTTAGTTTTTCAGAAAGTTTTTGAGAAAATTCTAAGAAATCATCGGTTAACGGAATAATACGAACTTGAGTAGGAGCAAGCCATAACGGAAACATTGGCTTTCTTCCTTCTTTGGCATCGGTGGCACATTTTTCAAGTAATGTATACATCACACGTTCAATTGCACCACTAGGAGAATTATGTAAAATGATTGGGTTTAGTGTAGAGTTATTTTCATCAACAAACTCAATTCCATATCTTTTACCATTTTCAACATCAATTTGATCAGTAGATAATGCAGATGCTTTTCCAGAATTATCCACATAGTTGAACTCCCATTTTAAAACAAAATAGAAAAATCGTTCTTTCCACATTTCGATAAGTACAGGTTTATCCATCTTTTTCACCATATCTAGAATCAAATTTTTATTTTCATTATAGAAATCTTCAGTGAAACGTATAGCCATTTCATAATCATCATGTTGAATACCCACATTTGATAAAACATCACGAGATAAATCAAAACGTTTTCTGAATTCAGATATAGCTTGTGGAATATCTTTACAGAATGCATGGCAATCAGGCATTGTGAATGCACGTAATCTTCTAAGACCGACTAATTCTCCAGATTGTTCTCGTCTAAAGCTGTAGCGAGTTAATTCATACAATCTATAGGGCAAATTTTTGTAAGACATCTGAAAGTCATGTGCCATTAAAAATTGTCCAAAACAAGCAGCAAATCGTAGAAATAATTTTTTCCCATCAGCATCAATATTGTATTGTCTTGCAGGAAATCGATTGAAGTAACTTTCCATACTAGGATGATGTGAATCATACATAATCGGAGTTTCAACCTCATAACCCCCATAATCTTTAACTTTGTTTGTAACAAATTGTTCCAATAATCCTTTTATCAAACGGCCATTTGGAAAGTAGCGCATATTTCCATGATCAGATGCAGGTTCATAATCCGCAATAGCTAATTTTTTCATTAATGCCACATGTGGAGGAGGTTCATCGACCTTTCGTTTTTTATCAGATTCGTATTTTGCAAGTATTTCTAATTTTTTATGTTTTGAAAAATTGAACTTATCAAACTCAACCATGGTTCCATCAGGGGACAAGATATACCAGTATGATTTTATTTTCGATTCAGATTCTAATGCAGTTGAAGTTTGCTCCTTTTTATCACTTGCAGTAATTACTTTGGAACTTTCAGCTAGTGGATGACCTTTTACTTTTACATTGTATGACTTTGTCCAACCAAAAGGTGCTCTGCTAACTTCTAGTTCAGAGGAGTTAGTTTCCATTAATTTTAGTAAAGACAATGCAGTTGATGGAGCAGACAAATCAGAACTCAGATGCGCATATGGATATAGCAGTAATTTCTTACAACCAATTTTCTGCATAGACTCTTTTATTTGTGAAATTGCATCAATGGCTACGTTATCGTCATCTCCATTTTCCACAGCCACAAAACAAACAACAACCTCATCTATCGATACAGGCTTTGGCTCAATATCTTCAGCAGATTTTATTTCTTTTTTTGTGGCTTCATATGAAATGTTATCACAATGAAGTTGTAAGATTCGCATAATGACTGGAATATTTGCCACAACTTATAATTTGCTTAGAGAATATCCCATATTATGAAAGAAAAGAAAGATAAGAATCACGAACATTTTGCCAATGACGATCCAACAAAATATGATCAAAAAAATGCAGAGGAACTAGCAAAAGAAGCAATAAAAAAATTCAAATCATTAAACAGTTAACTAAACCCTGCACCAAATTCATCACCTTTGGTTAAAGGATCAATATCTTTAGCATTTTTCATTGCAATGTACAAAAATGATTCATTAACAACTTCTTCAGTGTTTGAAATATCTACACCTAGAGTAATTGCAAATTTTTGCAAATACTCGAGAGTTTCAGAAGAGGGTTCATCTGTAGAAATTTTTTCATCAGTGATCTTTAATGCAATTTTATCAATACACTGATTCCTAAAATTGTCGTCCAACGTAAAGAGATAAAATTACTGCGTAATAAACAATCAAGATTCATTTTCATCATGACCAATAACATGTTTTTCACAATAATAGAGATCATTCATGTTACAATAATATGAACAATCAACATCACATAATGCACATTTTGGTTTTTTATCATCAGTAGATAATTTGTAGTGGTAGTTTTTACTTTTCAATTCTCTCTAATTCATTTTTTAATGAAATTAAACTGCGAAGTATCAGTCCAGATAATCCTAAATTTTGGACAAGTATGTTTGCAGAATCATTCAATGCGTCGTCGCCTCTATAACCCTCATCATAAAGTATTTCAATTTGACCATGATCCGTATCAACTAGTGCGGTGATAATCGAATATTCACCTAATTTGTGATCTATTTTTATTTTATATTGTAATAACTCAATTTGTTTAATCACTACATCATTTTGTGTCATTTTTCCATCAGAAAAAATTACATTTCTGTTATCAGGTTGACGTTCAATTCTTTTTGAATCAGGCACATCTACAAATTTCATATTTTAAATTATGATTTAACGTATTAAAAGAAACGAATAAGCTTATAACACATTTATTTGTAAAACTCAATTGTAATGGACTACGGTAAACTTTGTAATGAATTGTTAGAATCAAATGAAAAGATCCGTTACGTAGGCGTCTACAATTCCTTTAGTGGAGATGTTTATGAGAAAATGCAGAATGGAACCGTTCGTCATTTTGACAAGGATCAAACAAAAAAATCTATGACTCAGGCAATTATGCGATGGAAAACACGAAAACAATTTTCATCAGAAATCGGTGAACCTGAATTTGCCATGACAAGATATGAAAAAGTAAATAGAATAACTATGGCCTGCGGGAAAGATGGACTATTGATGTTTAGTACAGAAGTTGACGTACATCTTTGTGACATAATTGAGGATGTAATAAAGATGGTAAAAGAACACATAGGAGAATCAGATAACGATGACGGTTCACGTAACATTAGATCCTAAAAGCTTATTTTACTTACATTACAAAATTTTTGTGTGAATCATCATAATTTTGAAGGAAAAGACATACCTCACATCAAACTTGATTCTAAAACAACAGTAAAGGAATTAGTTGAGATTTATGCAAATTCAGGATTTAATGCAAGACAGTTAGGTGAAGCAGCAAAATTATATCAAAAAATGATTCAGGAAAATGCAACTATTTGTTTAACAGTTGCAGGTGCAATGACGCCGGTAGGATTTGGGGGAATTATCAAAACACTTCTAGAAAAGGGATTTGTGGACTGGATAGTTACAACAGGTGCAAATGTATATCATGAAGATCATTTTGCATGGGGATTGCCAGTAAAACAAGGTCATTTTGAAGTTGACGATAACATATTGTATGAAAAAGAAATCGTAAGAATTAGAGATGTTTATGTTAAATTCTATGAAACATTGGAATTAGAAGATAATATTATTCAAAATATGTTTAAAGATAAATTTACGGATAAATCATTTACAACAGCAGAATTTTGTAATGTTTTAGGAAAGATTAGTAAAGAAAAATCAAAATTCCCTGAAAAAAGTTTTCTTACAACTGCATATGAGTTGGATGTTCCCGTATACGTATCAACTCTCAAAGATTCATCACTTGCAATGAATTTAGCAGTTCATAGATTAAAAAATAAAACATTCAATTTAGATTTCGTTAGAGAAATTATAGAACAAGCAGCTATAGTTTACAATTCAAAAAAATCAGGTATTTTAGAACTAGGAGGGGGAGTTCCAAAGAATACAGCTCAACAAACAGGACCGCTATTAGATCAAATTTTACGAAAAGACCATGGAGGTCAAAATTATATTATTCAAATTACAGATGCTCGACCAGATACAGGAGGATTATCAGGTGCAACATTACAAGAAGGAAAGAGTTGGGGAAAAGTAAAAGACTCACATGAAGATTTGATTACAGTGTATACAGATTCTACAATTGCATTTCCTATTTTAGCACTTTATGCATTATCAAATGAAGAATCTAGAGAACAAAAAAGAATATACAAAAAATTAGGTAATTATTATAACACACTCCAAGAATCAGCCAATAAAGTTCCAGACAAATTTGCAGATATTTTAAAAAAATCTAATATAAACTTGGACTAGGACTTTTTGTTAGCCTTTCTTCTTGCTGCCTTTTGATCTGCAAATCGTGCATGTTTTCCATCTTTTCTTTTACCCATGAATATTCAAAAATGTTTTTCAATGTAAATGATTCGGTATGTAAAAAATTAAAAGTCAATATTTTTTAAATATCATATGGGAAAAATATTTCCAATTTTAGTGATAGTCGTAGCAATTGTTGGATTTTCAGCTTCGGCATATTTTTTTAGCCAGACAGAAATTACTATAGAAAATCCCATTTCCATGGAAATTCAAATTAATAATCCCGTGATGAAAGAAATAGAAAGATGTATTGAGCAAAACTTAGCAGGAGAAAGCTCTATCGCATTAAATTCATTCAATACAAACATGTTATTGACATTGAAAGAGACTGCAATGGAAACTGAAGACGAAAAGGAATTAGAACAAATTAAAGAAAAACTTTACACATTAACTAATTGTAAACCTTAGATTAACCTCTATCATATCTGGCACGCTCTAATGAACGGTCATCTTTTGTTGCTTTTTTCCATTCTTTGTAGTGTTCTTTACATAAACCAGATTTTTTACCAGATGAATCAAGACGTAGTCCAGCATCTTCAATTTTTTTTGTATTAAGAGAACGTACGGCATCATTATCACAGCCATCTACATTACACTTTGAGCCTTTTGAAACAATACCCATTGTAATAATAACAAATCAACCGTTAATAAAGTTGAAATAAAGAAAATTTTTGTTCGTTTATAAATAGCAATTATTGATGTGAGAATATGGGAAGTAAAAACAAATCAGTCTCATCGAATGAAAAATCACAAAGTGGTAAAGATAAGACAAAAAAAGATAAAAAAGATCATAGTGAGAAGAAAGAGGTTGCCGTGTTTATCAATGAAGCCGAGGCAAGCAAGATAGTTAAATCATCAAAAGTGATTACAATTCAAGATTTAGCAAGACAATCAAATGTTAAAATTTCAACTGCCAATGCATTTCTTAAAAAAGCATTATCAGAAGGAACCGTAAAAAAAGTTGGCGGATTTAGTGGGCACTATATTTATCAACCAGTTTCACAATAAATAGAAACTTTATCTCCAGAATTAATTTTCAATAATTCATCAGAATTCTCAATAATTTTTCCTATTGGAATTAGATCTTTTCCAACCTTTGTATCCTTATAGAAAAAACAAAACGCATGACCTACAGATAAAAATGCAATATCACCTTTCTTGAATTCTTTTCGAGTACGTTCTCCTCCAGACTCTATGTGAGATTCAACATAGACACCACTAGTTCCAAGTAGGTGAATGGTTCCAGTTACAGGCAATGAACGAATGATTGTTCCAACTAGTGAAGGAGAAAGATGACGTTTTAATTCACATTTGATTTTAGATTTACCAATTATTTCCAAAATTACTTGTGATTTTGATACAGATCCACCATTCATCAGGATATCTACAGCTTTGGATTATATATTGGCATTTTTCAATTAGTTTACTTGTCTGAGTCTGAAGAAACACCAATTACAACTGAAAAAAAAGAGGAAGAACCAGCTCCACTAGTTCCAGAAGCTAAATTGGATGAAATAATTCAACCAGATACAGAAGAAATAGATCCAGATGCAGAAATAAGCATTCATGCAACGATGGAAAAGGCAATTGATTATTATAGAAAAATTAAAGAAGGAAAAGAAGAATTAACTGATAAACAATTAGAACAATTGGAAAAAGAATGTGAGACAATCAGACAACGTGAGATTATTGATGTCGACGAACAACATGATGCAGTTGAATTAAGTGCTGATGGAAAAATATTGATGGGACCCCCAACATTAACAAGGTTTGAAAAAGCAAGAATTATGGGAGCACGAGCATTACAATTATCTTTAGGAGCACCGCCATTCATAGAAATTCCCGTAAATGCTGCAACTTCACTAGATATTTCTATGAAAGAACTTGAGGAACGAGTAATTCCAATTACAATAAGACGTGTATTACCTAATGGCGATTATCAGAATATACCATTGTTAGATTTCAAAGAATAGACGATTCGTCTATAAAATTTAAAAGAAGTCCAACAAAATTATAATTAAGATGGAATTACAGGAAATCAAACGATCAGGAAATGAATTAGATAAGGACAGTTATTTTGTAAAAGATGAATCAGTGATGACTAGTGCATTAGATGTCTTAACTACACTGTCAGCAAACAAAAGAGTCGTTTTGATGGCTAAAGGAAATTTAATTCCTAACGCAGTGGCAGTTGCAAATATCGTAACAGAAAATATGTTAAAAGGGAATTCAAAAATTCAAGATATCAAACTAGATAGCGTAATTTCAGAAGAAGATGGACAAATGCTTTCTAATATAGAAATTGTTTTAATAAAAAATTAGTAAACGCTACCAGGTCCTTTTAGAAGCATATTTTCACATTCTTTACAAATTGCTTCATCTATATCAGATTCTAAATTATGATGAATGTCACAAATTAAGAGACTAGTCTTAATATAATTACAAAGGCCAATGAATTTAGATAAACTTGAAGGAGAGTAAGCCATATCAGATGAAAGATCAGTAGAAATTTCATTAATCATTTCAGATACTTGTTTTTCAGCAGATAATTTTTTAATTAGTTCAGGATCACCACGAGTTCCACGAATATAATTACTAATGGCAGCTTGTGTAACACCTAACATTTTTGAGATCTCATCTTCACGTACATTATGATTCTCAGCCAAGTTTTTTGCAAGAATTGCACGAAGAGCAGGAATCAAAGTTTTGGATTCAATTTCTGCAGGTAGTAACATGAAATATCTTATCACAATTACCTTATAAGTTCCGCTGAAATTAGCTGAAACTATCTCTTATTTAATTAACAAATTTTTATTTGAAATGTATTCTAGTTAGAATATGGAAAACGATACGGATCAATGTATAGCAACGTTACAAAATGCGGTTAGCGAGTGCAAATCAGAATGGATTGCATTGTCAGGAGGGTTGGATAGTAGTATACTCGCACATCTACGAAAAGATCAAAAACCACAAGCAATAACAATAATCACAAAGGATTTTTTGGGAACAGATCTTACTTTTGCACAAATCGTTGCAAAACATACCAGATTAAACCTATCTTTGATGCAAGTAACCATGGAAGAGGTATTAGATTCCATTAATGAAACAATCAAAATTTTAGATAATTTCAACGATATTGAAATACGCAATTCAATTGTTCCTCACCTCTATCTTAGTTCATTGAAAAAAAAAGGAGTTGATTCAGTAATTACAGGAGATGGGGCAGATGAAATTTTTGCAGGATATAATTTTCTATTAAAGAAATCTAATGATAAATTAGATGATGAATTAGAAAGAATTAAAAAAATCATGCATTTCCCATCAAAAGATATTGCTAAATCATTAAACATGAAAGTTGAAAATCCATTTTTGAATGAGAATGTGATAAAATTTTCAGATAGCATCCCCATTTCAAGAAAAATTAATGTTAAAGAAAATAAAAAATTTGGAAAATGGATTCTTAGAGAAACATTTGAAAAAGATCTTCCAAAGAATATCATTTGGAGAGAGAAATCACCTATGCAAGATGGATCAGGAACAAATAATCTAACAGGATTGTTTAATACAATAATTACAGATGAAATTTTTTCACAGAAAAAAACAAAAATCTTGGAAGAGGATGGAGTATATATCCGAACTAAAGAATCATTACACTACTATGAATGCTTTAGAAAGTCAAGTTCAGTGAAAAAGTCAAGTTCAGACAGAAAATGTCCCGATTGCGATTATGAAATTAATTTAAACTCAAGATTTTGCAGAATGTGTGGTAAATTTCCTATTGACTAGATTTTTTTGACCATTTCTTTGGTTTTTTAATAAAAATTTTTTTGCAACCATCACAGCAAAAATGATATTTTTTTGAATTATAATCATGTGAAACAGCTAAATCCTCATCAAATTCAAGACCACAAACAGGATCAGTAACCTTCATGGTTTTTTCCAATTAGAGTCGTATTTCTATTTATCTAAACAGTGAGAACTCATTAATCATAAGAATATCTTATATGGAAAAAAATGAATCTAGTACATGAAAAAACTTTTTGGAGTATGTCCTGAATGTGAAAAGCAGGAATTATTTATGACAGAATACAACTGTCTAAAAATTCTAATGAAGACAAAAAATTGGATTGTGTGTAAAAATTGTGATTATATGATACAAATTGAAAAGTTGAAAAACAATTTATGTTGTGTATGATTAAGATACCAATTTTTTAAGAAATTCATCATATTCTGATTGATTCAATGAATTAATTTTCATTACTTCAAGATTCTCATTTACATGTTCACTAGATTTTTGACCAATTAAAGGAGCAAGAACTCCAGGAGTTGAACGAATGAATTGTAAAAGTCCAACAGAAGGAGATGAAGTTGCAAAGAGAGGTTTTGATTTTGCCCATTCCAAAAGTTTACCTTGCATTAAAGGAACACTTGTAAAAACACCGATTCCTAATTCATTTGCAGAATCTAGAATAGATTTTTGTTTTCCAGATACAGTTTGATTTTTCAGTAACATTGCTTGATCAAAATGTAAATTGAAAGGAAGTTGTATGAATCTAAATCCATGATCATTCCCACCAACATCTTGTGCAAGTTTTACCACATCTTCCAAAGATAGAAACATCGCATTATCAGAAGTTGCTCTAAAACACTCCCATGTAGCCAAACCATAAAATCTGATTTTACCTTCTTTACGTTTTTCTTCATAAAATTCAAAAATTTTTTTAAGATTTTCTAAAAATTGTGATTTAGACATTTCAGGATGACCTTCAACAGCATTATGAAGATACATCAAATCAATACATTCAAGATTCATATTTTTTAAACTCCGTTCAAGTTGATCTTGCAAATATGGAATAGTCATACAATGATAACCTGAAGATATATCACCTTCTTTGACAATTCCAGGTTGACCAAATTCACGCATCACATATTGCATGAAATCTTCTTGGATATCTCCATCATTAGTAACATAACCATTTTTTGTACAAATGAATACCTCGTCTCTTTTGAGTAAATTTTCATCAATTAATTCAGATAATGCAGCACCAATACTTCGCTCAGATTTTTGTGCTCGGTAATTTATTGCAGTATCAATCACATTAACGCCAGACAAGATAGATTTTTTCACAGCATCTTTGACCATAGTGTCAGTTTGTGAATCAGGTTCTCCAAGATATGTTCCAATTCCAATATTTGATAAATGTAAATTTTGAAATGAATTATAATTTTCAGTAAGATACTTTTCAGAGAAGGTTTTGGTTCCAGTAGTTGTTGCAAAGCCAGAAATCATTCTAAATTATATTAAAAATCATTACTTAAAATCCTATCAAAAATGAAATAATGAAAAGTGCACCGGCAATTCTACTAAAATAAAGGGTATTCGTCATAGAACTAATTAAGATATTTTCAGATTTTTCTAAATCTTTCAAATGCAATATAGCTAAAATGAGAAATGGTTTAGCTAAAAGAACAATTAGACTGTAAATGGGGAATAATCCCGATACTACCCCATAAATTATAATCCCATATGCGAGTATTGGGAAAATTAAGAAAGTTTTGACTGCGTTTGATTTACCAAAAATAATTATCAACGTTCTTCTTCCTTTTTCTTTGTCCACATCATGATCAGGAATTGAAGTTACAAACAAAACTAATGAAGAAAGTATTCCCACTACAATACCTGCAAGAATTGTAAAATCATCGATATTTTGAGTTTGAATAAAATATGTTCCAATTATAATCAATGCCCCCTTAATTGTAACAAATACTTCTGCAAGGCCCCAATTTACAATTTTTGTGGAATAGAAATAAACAGAAAGAATAGCAAATCCTAAGATCAATCCAATTGTGATTCCAAATATGGTAACAAAATAAATGCCAATGATTGCACCTAAAATTAAAAATCCAATACCAACAAGATATACTGATTTTGGTTTGAGTAACCCTTCAGGTAAAACTCCAGTTCCACCACTCATCTTAGTTCGTTTTGTTTTTGTATCAATACCACGCTTAAAATCCCAATAATCATTTAGTAGATCTACACTAGCATGAAGTGAAATAACACCTGCAAATGTCAATATTGCATGGAAAATATCAATTGGAAATCCAGCATACCATGAAAGAGAAAGCCCAAGTGAAACAGCAATTACAGATGCTAATAGAAATTTTATTCGGATTGCACGTAGCCAGACAGAAAGCATTAGATTAATGACTCTGCATCTACGCTGACAGGTTTCCGGCCATTGAATCCAGAGTCTTTTTCATGCCAAAATTTTATTTCAGTTTCACCTTCTTTCCAACAAAGCCATACTTCTTCGTCAAATCTCTTTGAAGGAAAATCAAGTAAACCTTGATCTAATCCTTTCATAACAACTCCAGTTTCTTCCAATTCTTGAATAGTTTTATAAAATTTTGATAATTCTTCATTCAATTTTTGTTTTAAAACAACATATTTTTCAAATGTATTATTATCAGTCAAAGTAACCTGAAGTTCCTGTTCTGCTTTTATTACTTCATTTTTTTGCTTTTTGATATTTGCGTATCTTTCTATAACAAGAGGCAAGGTTTCATTTGCAGTTTGCACAGTGAAATATTTAAACAATATCCAGATGTTTGGATTGTTTAATTAAAACATATCTTGATGCAATTACTTATTTATTCAAAAATATTGAGAAATGTATGAGCGCAGAAGAACAATTAGAGGCAATAGTTGATAAAACAATTGAAAATGCAATAATGAATCTAGATAATTATCAAAATGAAGTTAATGCTAGTAATGACATTTTAAAAGTTAAAGAAATTAAGGAGTATGTTTTTGGATTAATAATGGGACAAGTTTTGTTAGGCGGCATATCGGCACTTGCACAAATGAAAGGAGGAAAAGAAATGCCAACACCTCAAGAACAAACAAAGATTAGAGACATAGTATACAAACGCGTTCCACAGATTAGAGAGAGGATTTTTGATAAATAATGGCACAAAAAGTAAAATGTTCACATATTTTAGTTGAGAAACAAAGTCAAGCTTTGCAAATACTTGATGAAATTAAAAAAGGAAAAAAATTCGGTGCTGCCGCTAAAGAGATATCATCATGTCCCAGTGCAAAAAAAGATGGAGATTTAGGTTATTTCACAAAAGGACAAATGGTAAAAGAATTTGAAGATGTCGCGTTTAATTTAGAAATTGGTGAAGTGTCAGCACCAGTTAAGACTCAATTTGGATATCACATAATTAAGCGACTCGGGTAATTAGATCTTAAATACAAATTTTGTAATATATCTTGGAGTGAGAGCACATTTGACTTCAATATTTAGAATAACATCTCTCTTCTACTCCACTAATTATATTCATTAATGGATTTTTAGCAACACTGATCGAGACAATTTTTTACTAAAATTATGAAATACAAGTTAAGATTGATATCATTATGCCAGAAATGACAGTTTTTTCTACAAAAGACATCGAGAACATTATCTCTTGGTTTGAGAGAATCTATAGTAGCGACGAAGAGATTTCTGACTTCGAACGTGAGACATATCTTAAACTTGCAAAATACTTTATTCTCGAAGAAAAAGCGATGTGTTAGAAACTCGCATATTCTCTTTTTAATTTACGGAAATAATTTTATTGTTTTCGCATAGCTTGCAAATCTATGGTTTTGTGGACGTACTTGTTTTTGAAAATATTTTGAACAAGTAGTTCCTATCGCACCACGATAACCTAATGGAGATTCAACCCATTTTTCATCATGTGCCGCTTTTAGTACATCATCATAAGGACTGTAATAATTAATGACTTTTTTATTTACAATTTTTTGAAATTCATTACCATGTATGAGAGGTTTCAATGAATCCGCAGGAATAGACGCTCCAAAGAAATGTACAGATTCAATAATTCCTTTATTTTTTGGATTTTTTGCAAGAAATTGTATTGTTGATAGAATGACTTGAGAGCCGAGTGAATGTCCTATTAATCTAATTTTAAGTGAAGAATTTTTTGATTTTGCATCTAAGATAAATTTTGCAAGATTTTTCCCATTCTTTTTTGCAATTAAAACTCCAATTTTTAATGCAGACAATGCCGTGGATTTGTATTGTACACCGGCAGTATTCGAATCATAACTGTATCCAACCACATCGTGTTGATAATTTAATGATTTCAAGCGTTTTTCAGCTATTACATATTTTGCTAGGGCCCCAGATTTGTTGTTTCTTAAACCATGAATCATTATGACGATTTCAGAGTTTTGTAATATTTTTTCAAAAGTAGTCTTAGGATAGATGTCATACGCAGTGTTTTTGATAGTTTTCCCAGTTTTTATATCATAATATCCCCTAGTAGATATTTTTGGAAATACCTTGCCAATCATTCTAATTTCCTAACTTGGATTGTTCTTTTTCAATGTCAGAGGATTCTACTTTAGAAAATATTGGTTCAACAATTCCAATTTTATGCCCCGCATTTAGTTTCAATTCAGACATTTCATTCCAAGATATATCTGAAACATTTCCTTCAAGCCCTAACTGTGACCAAATTTTCTGAGATGATTTTGGTAAAAATGAATGCAAACATATTGCAATTGAACGTACAGCATTAACTGATAGAAAGATGCAAGCATTTGTTCCAGGTTCTTTTTTCCAAGGTTCTTTGTGTTGGAAATACTGATTAAAATGAGCTGAAAATTCCATCAATTGTTTTAATGCACGATCTAAATGATTTTCACGCATTAATTTTCCAATATCATCAGCAAGAGACATGATTTTTTTCTCAGATTCAGAATCTTTTTCATCAAAATTTTCAGGCTTAGGGACAACACCATCAAAAGCCTTGGTTGTAAATCCAAGTACACGATTAACTAAATTTCCTAAATTACCAATTAATTCTGAATTAATTTTTGTTGAAAATTGTTCCCAATCAAAATTAAGATCATCTTGTGAGTAAGGATTTAT
>JABGTD010000003.1 GCA_018647405.1 Nitrososphaerota archaeon
CCAGACCATGTATCATCAAGTAATCCACCTTCACCATAGTAGATTGCTCTTTGTTGAAATAATTCAGAACTATCAACAATTTTTCCTTCAGTTGCTTCAAGTGTAAGGAATCCATCAGGTACGTGAGTGTATACTAAATGCTCATTGTACCATTGGTTTTCAAGACTTACAGATGAAGGAAGGATTGGTTTCATTGATGCAGTCCAGTAAAGTTTATCGTTAAATCTTAGAATATCATTATCTTCAAAGTCTACATAAGGAATAAGACCAATCTCTGGTTTTAGTTTTGCAAATGCAGCATTCCAATCCCACACACGAATCTTACTTAGTACATCTTCATTATCATCAATGTAAGAATTAATTAGATTTGGATTGACGGATGTAATTTGTACTTCGTGAGTATTTTCATTAATTAGATCAAGTTCTGCAAGATGACGATTAACACCAATTTGTTGTGCTGTATACGGTCCAAGGTACTCTATTTTCTTTGCATCTGCAACACTATTGTTTACGCCCATTGCAATACCTACAATTAATGCAATAGCAATAATTGCTGCAACACGAATGTATACATCACGTTTGAACATGTGTGTTAGAACACGTGCACGCATTCTATCAAAGATTGAAAATGCAATTAATGCAAATCCTACTACAAAAGTTCCACCAATTGCATATCTAGTGTTATAATCAATAGTATCTGTAAAGAACATGTTAAATGCAGCCCAGATTATTCCTATTCCAATTACAGCCTCAATTGTGGCCATGTAGTTAAGATATCTTGGTTTTCCTTCTTTTGTATCATGTAGATAAAGTGTGACAACTTTGATTATGTAATGAATTCCAACAAAGAGAATTAAGCGAAGTCCAACTGCACCGATAATTGGCGGAATTATAATGAGAAGTGAAGGAATCATTGGCGTTACATTCTCCATTGCAAATGTTGGATCGTTCGGTGGAGTTACAAATGGAAGTGAGAATAGTGTTGTAATATTTTCAACGCCCAAATCATTTCCTTCTACCATGTACAATAAACCAAATCCAAACATGAGATTTGCAAAGAATGCACCAAAGAGAAGAATTTTTGTTACTTGCCATATTGCAAATTGTATTCCAGATAATTTGAATTCAGAAAAGTTTGGGACAGTTTGTTGAACCTGATCTTGTGGACCACGATTCATCATGTTAATTACGCTAGTTATAGCAAACCAGAAAATTGATGATCTGCCAACTACGTTAATTCTAAGTAATGCGATACTTGCAAGAGTGACTCCACCTATCAGTGCAAACATTAGTGGTTTTGTAAAAACGTCAGCAAATTCTGTCACATTCATTGACAAAACTACTGCTTGATTTCCAGCCAATGCAAAAATTATAATTCCAATTAATGCAATTATACCAATTTTGATAAATTTGCCAGCATCTGGTGGGGGTTGACTACTGTCTTCGTTTTTAGCACTGTACAAGTTGAATAAACTCGATTTTCATTAAATTAATACCTTATTGGTAGAATTACAAAAAAAACTGTAATTATACGCTTGATGCTATACCTTTACACATCATATAGACGGCTGCAAACTTTGGTACAGATACTTGTTCATTGTTAAATGGTCCAAATTTTTTCTTCTTTAATGAAAACTCGATCGGACAATTTGCTGCAACTTCTATTTCTTCATCATCAATAAAGCACGCATCAATGTATGGATCAAATTTTTTCAGATCCTCTACGAAAATTTTCGTAAGACCACTTTTGCTGTTAATGGAACCGGGTAATCTAAAAATTCTATGAATGTCTTGTGTAACATTTGGATCAATTTTTATTCCAATTGAATCTCTAAAATCTTCTAATTTTTTTTGAAACAACGCATAACCTCCAGAGAGTATTTCTTGAGAAATTTTTGAGCGGTTTGATTTTATTCCGTACAAATGTTTTGCAAGTCTTCCATTCCATCCAACATCATCAAATTTTGGAAGAGACGATTTGTTTGTGTTAAATTTTTTAAATCCAAATGTTTCAGGAATACCTCCACGGAACATTATGTAATCGGAAAGTTCTGCTCGCTCTCTAGATCCTACACTTTCATATTCTGATTTATGAACATAAATATGAAATCCCTCATTTCCAGAAAAAAAGATCTTAATATTTTCTTCATTGATACCTAAGTCATCCACGAGAATTTTATTTAGTTTTAAAACCTCATCTTTAGTTGATTTTATACAATCATCACAGGTTAGTGTGGTAAACGAAAGTTTTGTTGATTGACAATTAGGACATGAGTCACCAAGCGCAGAAATTTCATTACAGTCAGAACATTTGATTAATGTATTATTTTTAGGGTGTTCTTTTCTTAGATCCTTTGCGTCAATATCAAAAATTAGCTCTGCATTTTGCCAATCTTTTTCAGACATTGGTAAACTTGGAAACATGTATCGTGCATTAGAACAATAAACATCAGATGGTTTGTTTTGCATTAAAAGTAAGTGAAGTTCTTTATCTGACTTTAATGAAATATGTCGATTCATTCCTCCATTAAATTTTTGATAACCAAATTCTCTTTGATTAGGATCATTAGGTACATGTAAAAGTTCAAAATGTTCAAAATAAAATTTTTTAAATGTATCTTCTAGAAATGTAATATCTTTTGCATTCATACTCTCTTTCTCCCAAATTGAAGAGGATTGATTATTGTATCACATGCAGGAACAGGAAAACAAAGATTTTGGCCCTTTACTTTTTCACATGATGGAGATTTGTATTCAGTAGTACCTGATATTCCAGAAAGTTGATTCAGCTGATAAATTGTAACTTTTGGATTATAATCTGGTGCGTTTTTGAATAAAGGTGCAATTTGTTCAACAGTCTGTCCTTTATTTAAGAGGAAAGTTGCAAGTAGGAATCTTCCTGAGTGTGGTAAGTTTTCTCCTTTTTCTAAAACATCTATTGCATGTTTAATGCAAGGAGGAAATTCCTTTGACTCTACTGTTTTTACCTCGAATTTTTTTGCAAGTTGTTTTAGTTTGTCAACATATGTTTCAAACCCAATTATCATTTCAGGAGTTGATGATGAATTGATTTTTGTGTAGATATGCCTGTCAAGTTCTTTTCGAACTAATCTTACGGTTTCATGTGGTGTGAGGTGAACCTTTCCATTTGTGACTTTTCGATTAATTAATTTCCATTCACGTTCATGGAAATTAATTGAGTGTTTTAGATAATCACTCACTGAAATTGTAAATTCTTCATCTATTTTTTCCACAGTTACAGAAAATAATTCTTGAAGTATTTGGAGTGAAAGTTTTGTTTTTGTAGCATCTTGATGGTTCATTAGATCTTTTTCAAGAAATTTTTCTGCACGACGAGCTTCTGCTAGAGAAAATCTTCTGATTAATGTATTCATTCCAGATAGTTTTAGTAAAATCACAGCAATCAAGAATGAGAATATCTCTAAAGGCAATGCAGAATTATTAGACAAAGGATCAGATTTGAAAATTCTTCCTTCTGATGAAGTGATAATTCTTTCAAAAGCATTATCAACAATTTTTTTTAGATCTGGATCCGTTCCAAATTGATCTAATGAAAATCCTTTATCACTTAGATATTTTCCTGCTTCTGCTAGAAATGGATATTTTACAATTTCATCGTTTCCAAGATTAACCATAACAATAGTGTACCAACTTAGTTTAAAAATTGCAATCATTAAATTGGCATTTTCATTAGATCTCTAGTTTAAATTGTAATAAATTTTAGAAAAAGTATGCAGATTGGCGCGCATATATCCAAATCGGGTTCTCTAGAGAGCTGGGTAGATAATGCAATTGAGAGAGAATGTACAGCATTTCAAGTGTTTACTAGAAGTCCAAGAAGCTGGTTTGCAAAAGATTTGGATCTAGAAGAAGCTGAAAAATATAAACAAAAGCTTGAGGCATCAAACATCGACAGAATGGCAACATGTGCACATATGCCATACTTGCCAAATCTTTCTACACCTGAAGATGAAGGATATGAAAAATCAATAAAATCAATGATTGAAGAAGTCAAAAGATGTGACAAGTTAGGGATTCCATATCTTGTTACACATCTTGGAAGTCACAAAGGTTCAGGAGAAGAAAATGGAATTAAGAGATTAACTAATGCATTAAACGAAGTTGCAAAAACAAAAGCGGATGTTATGATTTTACTTGAAAATACCGCTGGACAAAAAAATTCTGTTGGTTCAAATTTTAAACAGCTCGCAGAAATTTTTGCAAAGTGTAAACCAGCAAAAAAATTTGGAGTTTGTTTAGATACATGCCATGCATTTGTTGCAGGATATGACTTGAGAACTAAAGGAGCTGTAAAGAAAACAATGAAAGAGTTTGATGATACAGTGGGATTAAAAAACTTGAAAATTTTACATCTAAATGATTCAAAAGGAGAATTAAATTCTAATTTGGATAGGCATAATCATATCGGATTAGGAGAGATTGGGAACGAAGGACTAGGAGAAGTGGTAAAAATTATGAATAAAAATAAAATTCCAATTGTTTTAGAAACACCTATTGATGATACAAGAGATGAGTTTGAGAATATTAGAAAGGCAAAGTCACTTGCATGATTAATTACGCATTTATTCCATGATTGTTTTAGAGTTTTAGTATGAATTATGAAAGCGTGATGAAGCTTGCACTTGAAAGATCGTTCTATTTTCCAAGTTGTGAGGTTTATGGAGATGCACAAGCAGGTTTTTGGGAATATGGACCAACAGGTGTCAGTATAAAAAATAAATTTCTTGAGTTATGGAGAAGAGAATTAGTCAGAAGAGATAGAATGCTTGAGATTGACGGTTCACAAATAATGTCAAAATCAGTTTTTGAGGCATCAGGTCATCTTGGTAATTTTGCAGATCCAATCATAAAATGTAAAAAATGTGGATTAACATTTAGAGCTGACAAATTAATTTCAGAAATTGCCAATGTTGAGATTCCTGAAAGTGCAGATTTGGAAGATTTTGACAAAATGATTCAGGAAAAAAATATTGTTTGTACTAAATGTAAAGGAGAATTTGACTCTGCAAAAAAATTCAACATGATGTTTAGAGTTGGAATTGGTCCTGAAGATGTAGAAGCATATCTCAGACCTGAGACATGTCAATCAATATTTGTTGATTTTCCAAGATTATTCAAAACAATGCGTGGAAAACTTCCATTAGGAATAGCTCAAGTAGGAAAAAGTTTCAGAAATGAGATCGCTCCAAGACAAAGTCTTTTGAGATTAAGAGAGTTTTATCAAGCAGAAATCGAGGTTTTTTGTAATCCAGGTAAACTAAATGATTTGGAAAAATTCTTAGAAATTGAAAATACTACATTACGAATTCAAATTTCAGATGAAATTCAGGTAATGACATGTAAAGAAGCAGTAGACAAAGGAGTAATCCCAAACAAGTTTGTTGCATACTATCTAGGATTGTTAACAGAATTTTATGAAAAGACTGGAATCGATATGGAAAAAAGTAGATTCAGGAAGCTTGGAGAAAAAGAAAAAGCATTCTACGCAGATGTTGCATTTGACTTTGAAGTGAATACAACAATTGGATGGTTAGAATTAGTAGCATGTAACTATAGATCAGATTATGATTTATCAAGTCACGCAAAGAAAAGTAAAGAAAAGTTTGAGGTTATGGATAATGACGAAAAAGTGTTACCACATGTATTTGAAATTTCAATGGGAATTGATAGAAGTCTTTACACAATTTTAGAACATTCATTGAGAGAAGATAAAGAAAATGAAAGAATGGTTTTATCAATCAAACCGTATTTAGCTCCAACACATGTAGGAGTTTTATCATTAGTCAAGAAAGATGGCCTCGCAGAAAAAACAGATGAGATTTATCGTCTCATTAGAACAAAATTTGATTCCTTTTTAGATCATTCAGGTGCAATTGGACGAAGGTATAGGAGATTAGATGAGATTGGTGCACCATTTGCAATAACAGTAGACCACCAAACAAAAGATGATAACACGGTAACCATTCGAAGAAGAGACGATATGGCTCAAAATCGGGTTAATATTTCAGAATTAGAGTCAATTCTTGCAAAAGAAACAGCATATCCATAAGATATTTCTTCTAAGATAATGGTGAAAATTTATGAAACTAGCAATTGTAATTCCAACATATAACGAAGCCGAAACTATTCCAAGTCTAATCAATGAATTATTTGAAAAAATAAAACAGTTAGTTGAAAAATTAGATATTTTAATTATTGATGATTCATCCCCCGATGGAACTGCAGATATTGCAAGACAATTAGGAGAAAAATATGAGAAGATTACAGTAATTCAGAGACCAAAAAAGATGGGATTAGGAGCAGCATACAAAGAAGGATTTAGACATATTTTGGAAAAACTTGATTCAGAATTAGTTCTTCAAATGGATGCAGATCATTCACATCAACCTAGTGAAATTCCAAATATGTTAGAAAAAATAAAGAAATTTGATTTTTTAATTGCCAGTAGACATGTTGAAGGTTCAGATGTCATAGGATGGGGAATTGGAAGAAAAGCAACACATTCTATTGCAGGAACAATTGCTAGGGTTTGTGCAAAAATAGAGATCAAGGATTCGACTAGCGGATTTAGAATGTTTAAGAAAAAAACACTTGAAAAAATTGATTTTAATAAAATACGTTCAGATGGTTTTGCATTTCAGATTGAGGTTCTACATCAACTGAAACAACTAGGAATGAAGGGATTAGAAGTACCAACAATTTTTGTAAATAGAACAGAAGGTAATTCAAAAATGGGAAGTAGTGAAATGATACAGTTTATCATAATGTGCATTAGTTACATAGGTAGAAAATAAAAGAAGAAGGCTAACTACTCAAAACTTGAAGTTGTTTGTTGGTATTGTTGAGTTGTTGGCTCCATTGAAGGTACTGATGGGAACTTGTCACCGATTTGTTGCTCTGCAACTGCGGATGCTTCTTGAAGAATTTTATTTGTTTCTTCACTAGATGCATCGGATTCCATGTTAAATGAATCACCGGAGATCGAGTCGACCATAAGTCCGTTTAATGTCTGGGTCATTGCGTTCAATTCTGAATCTGCTTCTGGCATGAATTTACCTAATGATGATTGTAGGCTCTTCATTGTGCCCATTGCAGGTCCA
>JABGTD010000025.1 GCA_018647405.1 Nitrososphaerota archaeon
AAAGCAGCTGAAGCAGCACCTGCTGAAGAGAAAGCAGCTGAAGCAGCACCTGCTGAAGAGGAGGAGAAAGAATAATGCCTGTAGAGAAAAAAGGTCACAAAGGAGTTAGTCCTAAAGTTAGTCAATATTACAAAGTTGATAATGATAAAGTAACAAGAGAAAGAAAATCATGTGTAAGATGTGGAAAGGGTGTTTTCATGTCAGAACATAAGAATAGAAGAACTTGTGGCAAATGTGGCGATACCGAATTTATTTAGTAAAGTTTTTTCTTTCGAAGTTTAGAATTTTTTGTTTTAATTATCTCTAGCTGTTGTAATAATAATTCATTAAGTTTTATGTTTGATAGTTTAGTAGCATTCAATTTTACAGTATTAGTGTCTAGAGATATTTTGGATACAGGTAATTTTTTTTCAATCCATAATTTAAGAACTTTATCTTCCAACTTATGATCACGGAATCCAGAAGGGAATTTTTTTGTGATATGAGATATCAAAGTGTTATCATTGAAAACACTTCTAGGTTCAAGTAATCTAGTGTTATCAGAATAAATATTTTCAAATAAATTACTTGAAATTTCATCAGAAATTAATTCATTATTTGATAAACGTGTTATTAATTCAAGATAATGAAGAAATTCGTGTGCCAAAATTGCATGAATAGTTCCTTTTAGACCATAAGCAACTAGAGGAGCAGATACTTGAATTACAACATGAATTGAATTATCAATAATTAATGGAATAGTTCTAGCATACAAAATTCCTATATCAAGAGAATTTGTAGTTCCAGAAATAATAATTGATGGCTCTATGTAAACAATCGGATATTTGATTGAGGATGCTTTTTCAATTCTCTTAATTCCATTCGTTACTAGAGAAAATCTTTTTTGGATTAATTTGTAGGTAGGTTCAGGTATTATTCCATTTTCAAAAGATTGTGATATTTTTTGTAGTGGATTCATGTTTAAGATGAAAAAATTAGTATAAAAAAGCTTGATTTATTCAAACGATGATATTTTTGAAGTCAATTTTTCTACATTGGCAATTATTTCCTAACAATTGAGATATGTTAGGAGTTACATCAGAAGTTTGGATGAAAAGTTTGATAGGAATTCCACCATCTGCAAATAAGTCCAAACGGAAAGAGGTTTTTCCTAATTTTTTGTAATGTATCTGATAGATTTGTTTGTTTGAACTTTTCTTATCTTTTGAAGGATCATAAATTTTGGCATTGTGTAGGATATCTAATTTTTTTAAATGAGTTACCAAAATTGGTTTTTCAGTGTCAATAATTATCGAAACTTTAGATTTGAATGGGATAGAACCTTTAGGTTGTAATAATATTTTTTTTAGTTCAGATAACAAAATACTTTCTAAATTTGAAGATTTACGTAGTATTCTATTACGTTTTTTTGGATTTAGTATTTTTGCAAAAAATGGCCTTCCATTACCAAGAACTAAACTAGATTGATCTTCACCACCTATCCAATTAATTTTTACTTGATTTCCCTCAAATTTTTTTATTAAGAAATTTGAAATTTTGCCTTCGATAGTTTCAATATTTTCTAAGCCTTTAAAATTACAATTATGGCAACCAACACCATTGCAACTTTTGCACAACATCTGTTTTTGAGGAAGTTTTCTAATTTTCTTATTATATCGTCCATATACAAAAATAGGTTTTGTCCGGATAGTTGAAGATTCATCCTTGAAATTTACTTGTATAAACAGATCAGGGTCATTCATAATTCGTTTAGATTTTGTTGTTCGAGATATTTTTTTTGCCATTTCTGTAGAAATTCCAAATTTGATATTTTCAATTCCTTTAATTTTAAATTTTGATTTAATAAGATCATCTCGTTCTAGAAATGAATTTTTTAGAATTAAACCAAGATTGAAGGTTTTAAAATCAAGATTATTTAATTTTTCGAAAATGTTTGATAACATTGAATCAAGATTTTCGAAAATATTTTTACATACATAACATTTTGCATTAGATGATTTACCAAACTTTTTGAGATATTTTTTTCCAAGTAATTTTGATGGAGATTTTCCAAGTAATTTTGAAATCAAACGACCAACACAATATTCACAAAGGTCATAATTTTTTAAAATTCTAGAAATTTCAACAGATTCTGATTTCACATAGTTAGATAGATTATTGAATTAATGAGTATTTGTCACACAGATTAGCATTAAATATGAGATTTTTTAAAGAGGTTTTAATGGAGTATGTGACAAAATATCCAAAAACTGTTTCACTTGAAGGCGATGAAAATAATGAAATTCATGTTGATAAAATGACAGGAGTAGAGGAATTACATTTGATTGTTAAAGAGAGTGCAGAAAAAATGAGGAAGATTCTATTTAATGAAGGATTTACCACAGTGAAATTTGAACATAAACAACCACTTCAAATTGGTGACGGATTATCATTGAAATTAAAAAAACCATGGGAAATGCATGTTAGATTATTTTCTAACACAGAAGACAGCATTTCAATTCAAGGTGAAGTTGAAATATCAAGAGATTATTTACAACATTTGTTCAGTCAACGTACCGCAGTTATCTATGAGATTGAAACCATCTTAAAGAAAAATGGAATAAGTTATGATATTTTGAATAAAAGAATCAGCAAATATGTAAACAAAGTTTTAGATGAATACAAAATAAAACTAGTTACTCCAGATATTCCAGTTTTTGCATGGAAACCAATGTTATTTATGATTGGAACCGTAGGCGCAATGTATTTGTGGAAATATTTGCACACACTTTGAAGCTTTAATTATTAATTAGAAGAATAAACTTCGTGTCAAATGAAATAAAACCATTATTCATGAAGCATTATGGTATTTCCCCATGGGAGATTAATGTAATTACAAGCATATTAGATAAAAGATTTCAGACGGAAGATGAAGAAATTGAAAATACATATGAAGATAAATTTGTCAGTCATCTAAAGATATCTTTTCCATATTCATTCAATGATGAATTTTTTAAATGGTTTGATTATAAAGAATGGGACAGACTAAAAGGAGTTTTCAAGGAAATGAAACGGAGAAGAGGTGATGGAAAAGCAATAAGAATTGAATTAAATTTTTCAGGAGAACCAGATATTAATTTCATTCTTCAATCAGATCAAAGTCAATGGTTTAAAATGGAAGTTGAAAAAATAGATTTTGTTGTAGAGTTATTACCATATCATCTCGATAAAGATAAAATTCCAAAAAATGTAAAAAGTGTAATTTATAATTTTGATCAAGAAGCAGCTAGATGGAAAATACGTACTGCATTTGCAGATGGAAAAAAATTTATGAATTCGGAAAATGGATGGAAATTAATTACTTAATATCTTTTTCAAGTGGTTCAACTAACTCATGTAATTCTTTATATTTTGATTCTATAAAATTAAGGGATTCATCTAACTTCTTAGATTTTCCATATTTGTAACGAACTAATTCACGATGATGCCAAAAAAATTTTCCTTCATCTACAGAGATGGTTGTGAAATAATCAGTTCCTTTTAGATTGTCAGGTAATTTCATTTGATAAGGAAAAAGAAATTCAGTGATGAACCATTCATCACCATCAGGATAATCATTACCAGTTTCGACATCAAAGAAAATATGAAGCAAATTAGATTGCATCAAACCATCAGTAGGAATTTCTGGATGTTTGACATTTGATTTTTTGAAATCAAGATTTGTCAATTCAGGAATAAAAAATTCATTAATAATTGATTTTCTAAATATCCTATTTACGTCTGTTATATTCAATAGTTGTAAAATAGAAAAAACTGTCTAATAATCATTTGTCAATAGGATTAAACTTTGTATGAATCAAGAATTTGATCAATTTTTGTTATAGGAACGTTATTTTTTGAGATATTTTGTAATGCCGAAGGATTCTCTATATAATTTGGAATTTTATCAGTTAATCGTCTAGTATAGGGAGTGATTAATTCATTTTTATAAAATATTCCAGTTGGAATTTTAGTATCCCATTCAAGGGATCTCACAATAGCTTGTGTTTTTTTCTGATTTAATTCAGTTTCATCACTATAGTGAACAACAGGATCATAATCAGTATCTTCTAATTTGTAAATACGAGGCATAGCCTTTTTGGTTGTTTCATCAATTCTATCGACACCGCTAAACCAATCTTTTGTGTTGATATCATTGTACGTTGGGCAAGGTTGTAAAACATCTACAAATGCCAAACCTTTATGATTAACTGCAGCAATTATTAGATCTTTTAATTGACGAATATCATATGAATATCCACGAGCTGCAAATGTAAATCCACTAGCAATTGCAAGTCCAATTGGATTTACATTATAATTTGTATTTGGTGTAGGTAATGATTTTGTTTTTTCACCTAATTTTAGAGTAGGTGATGCCTGACCTTTAGTTAACCCATATACTGCATTATCAAAAATTATGTATGTCATATCCACATTGCGTCTACCAGCTGCAACAAAATGACCTGCACCGATTCCAAGACCGTCACCGTCACCTCCAACAGCTATAATTTTTAAATTTGGATTTGAAATTTTTGCACCTTGTGCAAAAGTCAAAACACGTCCATGCAAAGTATGAACACCAAATACATTAATGAAATGAGATGTTTTTCCTGAACATCCAATACCAGAGAATATTGCAGTTTGATGTCTAGGAATTTCCATTTCTGCCAATGCCATTTGAATTGAATTTACAATTCCAAAATCACCACATCCAGGACACCAATCATTATGAACATCTGTTTTGTAGTCACCTATCTTAAGCGCCATATGTCAAAACCTCTCTTTTTTCTGCAGTTCCATTAACAATTTTTTTTAACGTATCGTATAATTCAGTACATGTCATTGGTCTTCCTGTGAATTTTAGAATATAATAATCAGGATCCTTTTCTAAATTTTGCCTAATTAATGATCCCAGTTGACCAGTGTAATTTGCTTCAATATCAATAATAGTTTTAGAATTAGAAAATAATTTTTTTAAGAGTTCTTTCGGGAATGGTTGTAAAAGTTTTACTTCAACAAATCCAATAGAGATACCTTCATTTTTCAGCATTTCTATAGCATCAAGAACTGGACCTTGAGTTGAACCCCAGGAAACAATACAGAAATCACCTTCAGAATGCTTTATGATTTGTTCAGATTCAGGAATTTTTTCAAGTATGTAATCTAGACGTGATTGTCTTTTATCCATCATCTGAATTCGATTTACTGGATCTTCAGATATGTGACCTTGTATGTCACTTTCATCACCAGTATTCCAAAATATTCCATTTTCTAAACCTAATTTTGATCTTGGAGATAATCCATCAGTAGTATGTTCAAATCTTCTATAATTATCCGAAGATATTTCATCTAATAATTTACCTCTATCAATATTGACTTTAGTTTCATCAAATCTTTGACAAGTGGTTACAGAACTCGCAATGAATTTATCCATCATATGGATTACAGGAACTTGGAAAACATCAGCATAGTTAAACACTTGAGTTGTATCATAGAAGCTATCTAAAACATTACCTGATGCATAAACAATTCTAGGAAATTCCCCAACACCCGAATTAATCGCACATAGTAAATCATCTTGACCATGACGTGTAGGTAAACCAGTCGACGGTCCACTTCTCTGATAAAATGTAATTACAACTGGAACTTCATTAATTCCTGCCCAACTCAGACATTCAATCATTAATACAAAACCAGGTCCAGATGTACAGGTAGCAGAACGTACACCAGTTAATGAGGAACCAATTGCCATACCTATTGCAGAAATTTCATCTTCAGTTTGAATAACAAGTGTTGAGCCAGGACGATCTTCATTTATTTCAAGTATTTCATTGGTTTCAAGAAAATTACTTTCATCAGTTGCAGGCGTAATTGGATAATATGATTGGAATCTACATCCAGCAATTATTTTTCCAAGTGCGGTTCCATAATATCCTTGAAGCAAAAGAGTATTTTCTTCAATTTCTTTTTCCTCAAATTTGAGCTCGATATTTTCAAATTTGGCAGTAGCATAATTGTAAGCAAAATTTGCTGCAGATACATTCATTTCAGCTATAGATTTTTTCTTTGAGAAAATTGAATTTACAGATTCAGTTAATTTTTCTGAAGGAATCATTAATAGTCCTAATGAAAGAGAAACACCCAAAACATTGAACATGCGACTCATATTTTTGATTCGTGGATTTTCTAATTTTTCAGATAATTCAGCCAATAAACTACGAAAAGAAACAGAGTGTATTGATGTACCATTTTCAGATGCTAGTTCCAATATTCCTTTAACGGTATCCTCTTTGTTTTTAGATTTCAGTAAATTCCCTAATCTTTCTTTAAAATCATTATCAAATGTAATAACATCTGAAACTTTTACATTTTCTAATGTTGAATCATAAATTATAATTCCATTTTCTAAGACATCATCCGCATGACGGAAAATAGTTTCAGCATCAAATGCAATCAACATATTTGTTCCTTTTATACTGGAACGAATTTGTTTTTCAGAAACTCTTACTGCAAAATAACTATGTTCACCTTTAATATTTGAATAATATTCACGTTTTCCAAATATTTGATACCCCATTTTTGAGAAAACTTGAGAGAAGATATTAGCGGCAGTTTCGACACCACTACCCTGTGGTCCACCAATCATCCATGTGAAATCAGTTACCATTTCATGCCCCCGTTGCTGCATCAAATAATGCACATTCACATTTGTCGCGTTCTCCGCAATATGGACAAACACAGATACATTGTTCTATTGGCTTTTTACATTCAGAACAATTTAGTAAATCATCAGAAGAAGACAATACCTCTATTATGATTAAATATTATAAATGGTTTGACCAAACATTCAATGAAAAAACGTTTCAATGTGTTAGTTACAAGACGCCTACATAGATCTGCATTAGATGAATTAGAAAAGAGATGTAATGTTTTATTACATACAGGTAAAATTCCAATTCCAAAAAAAAATCTAATTAACAAAATTAAAGATATGGATGGCTTGATTTGTCACCCATATGATACAATAGATGAAGAAGTCATCATTAATGCAAAAAATCTCAAAGCGATTAGTACGTTCAGTGTAGGTTTTGACCACATCGATATAAATTTTGCAAAATCTCAAAAAATCAAAATCGGCTATACGCCAGAAGTTCTGACAAATGCAACAGCCGAGTTGACAATTGGATTAATTCTAGATGTTTTAAGAAGAATTTCTGAAGGAGATAGGATTGTTCGTAATAAAAAATGGAACCAAATCTTTGGTGCCTATGATTATACAGGCACAGAAGTTGCAGGTAAAACTATCGGGATTATAGGAATGGGAAGAATTGGAAAAGAAGTAGCAAAAAAAGCAAATGGTTTAGGTATGAATGTAATTTATCATAATAGAAGACCAGTATCAAAGAAAATAGAAAAGATGTTAAAAACAAAATATGTTTCAGAGAATACATTGTATAGAAAAAGTGATATAATTTCTTTACATATTCCATACAATAATGATACACACCATTTAATGAATTCAAAAATTTTTAAAAAGATGAAAAAAACTTCTTTTTTGATAAATACATCCAGAGGAAAAATTATAAATGAAAAACAACTAGTGGTTGCTTTACAAAAAAAAGATATTCAAGGTGCAGGTATGGATGTTTATGAATCAGAACCAATTAAGAAAGATAGTTTATTGTTAAAACTAGAAAATGTTGTTTTAGCACCGCATGTTGGAAGCTCAACTAGAGAAACGAGACAAAAAATGTCAGACATTACAGTAAAAAATTTAATTTTAGCGTTAGAAAGAAAGAAATTACTTTATTCAGTTTAATCTAATTGAATTAATACATCATCAGGATTTCCTTTAACGCAATCAGTTCCAACAGCTTTAAGTTTTTGGAATTCAAGCGTTCCATCAGGTATTTTTCCTATTTTTTGTAGTTCACCAATTTTTACAGTTACAACACCCTTGTGTTTTTCACATGTAATTCCAACCATGTAAGAATCATCATTATGAACAATTTCTACAACATATTCTGGCGGATTTACACAATCATGCCCATTTTGTTTTACAGAACATCTGTCAGGAAACATAAAATTACCATTTTGAAGGAATATTAAATTCGTTCTATTATAGAATTAAAGTTCCATAATGAGTTTTTTTGAGAATTTGGAGATTTCAAAATTCCTTTATCCTGTAATTTTTTTATGACTAGTGCCGAATATGCGGGGGCTCCTGTTGCACCCGGCGAATTATAGTTCACAATATGAAATGAATTATGGCCCTCACGTTCCATTACATCAGAAATAAAAGTGCCATCCGGAGAAATAACGGGAGTACGTATTCCGGCAGTACCTTTTTTTGTGAAGTAATCGGGTTTTAATGATGGAATGAAATTCATAACACGTTGAACCATTGCATCTTTTGAAATTGAGCTTTTAAATTCATGAGCAATTAATGATAAGAAATCAGGATTAAGAAATAATTTTTTTGCACCGCCTGTTAAAATTTCACCTAGTTTTGAAATAGTTGTTGGTATATCAGTAACAAAACCATCATATGTTTCAGGCGTAGGTACAGGCACAGCATTTGGACCAATCTCAGTAGTGCCATTAGCACGTTTAATCCAATGAGGATCAAGGAAAGGAAATTCAGGATGTCGTGCAACAGAGTAAATGTTTGTTTTTACAATATCAGCATAATTACTATCAGCTATCCAGTATTCACCTCTAAAATGAAGATCAGAATATGATTGAAACAAGTCAAATTGTTTTGCAATATCAAGTGAATTTCCACCAGAACAATTAATGAGATAATTACATTCAATTGATGAACCATCTGTAAAATTTATTTGAATGGTATCACCATTAACAAGAAATGATTTTACATTTTTCTGAAAAAGAAATTCAGTTGAGTTTTGTACAGATATTTTTTGTACTTCCCGTGTGAGTTTAGAATAATCAGTGCATACATCAGTCTTACATAATAATCCAGAGTGACATTCAATATTTTTTTCTTTTTCTTTCAATTCATTTGAATCAAGTAATGATAAATTATTTTCAGAAACACCATTTTGTATTCCCCATTTTTGATATTTTTGCAGAGTTTTATATTGTATTTCATCTAAAGCGACTTCTATAGTTCCAATTTCATCCCAGGGAGACATTGTATTTTTTGCAAGTGTTTTCCACAAATCATGTGATATATGAGCAGATTTAGCAAAAATTCTTTTCTTTTCAGGATTTAGATAAAATGGAGTATGAACTACACCAGTATTTCTTCCACTAGTATGTTTTGCAACATTAGATTCTTTTTCAATAACGCATACACTAGAGTCATAAAGATTTGAAATCCAATATGAAATTGTTGTACCTAAAATCCCTCCACCTATAATTGCAATATCAAATTTTTTCACTAATACGGATAATATTCTCTTGAATTATAAATTAAAGATGGCGCCGAGAGAGAGATTTGAACTCTCGATCCCTTGCGAGAACGTGCTTTATGGTTAAATATTTCCAGGCACGCGCCCTACCAGGCTAGGCGACCTCGGCATTAGCTTTCGCTAAATAATAATTTGATAGTGATTATAAAAATGCATTATATGATTATTTGAAAACATGAATTATGACAATTTTTTCCATAATACTTCCATCAAGTGTGATAGCTTTTGATGTGATTTTGTATGTACCTTCCAATATATGATCACCATTATTTTTTATTTGATCCCAAATAAAAGATACTTCCTCATGTGAATTAAGTTTAGAAATTACTTGAGATGATGAGGGTGAAAAAATAGCTATACTATCTAGTTGTTTTATTATTAATCCATACGACGTATCAGAAAATTTTAGTTCATCAGTTCCTGAATTAATGATTGTGATTAA
>JABGTD010000020.1 GCA_018647405.1 Nitrososphaerota archaeon
AATAATAGGATGGATATAGGTTTTAGGTGATGAGTCTGCTTGTTACACGAAAGACTATCGTGTAAGTTCATTCACTTTCGTTATGGATATCTTGTATTTAGCAATTGATCAAGACTTTTTTTAAAATCGTTTTCTAATTCCAATTACAACTACAGCTGGAACTCCAAAATACATTCCAAGATTTAACATAATTACTGAGATTCCAATTCCTAATACTTCAGATTCTGATTCAGCATTCTCCATTAAGGACAAGCTGGAAATCATTGGAGTGATTGCAAGCTTTACTGCCTCTTTGAAGTATGGATTTTCACGCTCATAATCTGCTATAATTGGACTAAATGAATAGTAAATGTCATTGAACATTCCCATGAATGCTGTTCCAAATTCTGTTTGTAATAATTGATTATCTCGTAATTCTCTGAGTTGTTGAACTTCATTGGCCATCTCAGAACCGTATGTTGCAGTAGCTATGAGACAACCACCTCCTTTAGATGATTTTTGGTTTGAGGTATCCACTATACATTTACCATTTTTTTCAATAGTTCCTTCACCACATTGGATAGACGGATTAATTTTGGCTAATTCATTTTGTGCAAATGTAAAATAATCATCATAATTCTCATGGTTTTCCAAACCTTTCATTTGTTCAAGGGCTTTATCATATTCTTTAAGTTCTAAGTATGCTGCAGAAAGATCCATTTTTACTGCATCGCGGAATTCATCGGTCTTACCTGACCATTCTAAAGTTTTGAGATAATATGGTATTGCATTTTCAAAATCCCCTATTTTATGATATGACCATGCCATTCCCAAATTAGATTCTCCACGAAATTGTTCATTTGTAGTTCCAAGTAAAACTTGACGGAATGTGGAAATTGCAGTTTCATATTCCCCATTATCAAATTCACCATATCCAATTTCAACCAATTTATCGCTTGTATTGTAACTATCTCCTCCTTCCAACATGAGACTTTGTCCTGAATTTTGATATTCATTTATTTTTTGATACATAATTGATTGCTGGCATTCGTATGTAGTGCAGTTAGATTCTGCAACATCATATTTGTCCGTCATTTTTGGTGTATTTTCTTCAATTAATTTTTCAATACCTACTGCTTCATAAATTGAGGAATATTGTGGATAATTCTCATCAAACCATTCTTTGTAAGTTGGCTCGTTATTGTATCTGTCAATATAATGTTGAGGATCTTTTGATGTATCAACAAATCCTGCAATATTGTTGATCACGGTAACACTACCGACCATCCAAGGATGGACCATACAGAAGTAATCATAGTTACCTGTGTCATGGAATGTGAATGAATAACTATTACCCATTTCTAACATATTGCTATCAAATACTGCTGATGAGTCATCTGCTGGATTTACACCTGTTACAGTATGTGGTGCGGTATCTACGTTATTCCATTGTACTGCATCTCCAATACGAATGGTGATGTCTTGTGGTAGGTAACATGCATTAGATGTCTCACATCCTGGCACATAACTTCCAATAGCAGTTTCCACCGTATGCGATACAATTTCTGTTTCTTCAAGTAATTCCTGTGAATCATTAATTTTTTTATTTCCTATAAAATCGGGTTCAGTATACCATACTTTTTCAGTTTTGTCACAACGTAATTCCCAAATGTAATTTTGAATAGCTTGATTGTAATCATTTAGAGACACAGAGTAATCATATTCATAGGATTTGATTATCCAATATTGTTCCATACATGCTTGTCTATATTCTTCAGTTGCAGCAATCGCCATCATATTTTCAGAGTTAATTGAAAAACTTTCTAGACTTGGTTTGGGTTCTAATTTAGGATCATATGTGCATGTAATCTCATTTGAATTACCAAAGACACTACCGATAATTTCTATTTCTTCAGTTCCAGAAGAAATATTGATACTTAGAGTTCGACTTTGAGAATTAGTTTGAATTTCATCATAAGCAATTTGATCACCATCAGCTAAAATGAAAAAGGGATCATCAACACAGTTGTAAATAGAATCAAAAAAGACACGATCAAATTCTACATTCAAGATTCCCCCAGAATCAATTACGACAACCGAAAAAATTAATGAATATGATTCAGTATAAGATTTAATCTCAGTTACAGTTATTCCTGTTACAGAGTATGAAATAACATAAGGAGTTCCATCAACATCTACAGAAATAGTTTGCATATCTGTTAATTCAGCAAAAACACTTGGAACCATAACTCCAATCATAGCAACTGCAACTATTGCAATAATGAATACAGATTTCAATATCATTAACTCTCTAAACCCATCTAGCTGAATTCACGGGTTGTGGTTCATCATCGTCTTGTTCACTATTATTTTGTTCAGTTTCATCCGTTGACTGCTCTTCTTTATTTTCAAATACTGAAGTCAATTCATTAAACTCCTCTTTGGTAATTTCACCTAATGCTAATCTTTTTTGTAAAATTTCTAAAGGTGATTCAGTTTTAGTTTCAGTTGAAGTTATAGATTGTTTGTAAGTATTTTCTAAAGAATCAATTGTATCTTTAATAAAATTCCAAAGTTTTTTGTTAAATGATGCATTACGTCCCATACCAATTAAGCTAACTCCAGGATTAAACAAGCCAGCATAAGTTAGGTTTTTGCCCCACTCTCCTTCAGATACAGCAATCAAGAAATTATTTGCATCTCCTCTAATAGTTACTTGGATGGATTTTCTTTGACTTGTTAAAGATTGAAATGCTCCTGTTTTTTTTGCTTGAATTTGAATATACGAACCACCAGGGTCATCAAAATTTTGAACTTCAGAAAATTTGTTAGCATAGAAAAATTTCTTGATTTTTTCAGATACTTGTTTTAGATCAACATTCTTGTTTTGCCATGTTCCTTCTTTTCCCATTATTCTTTGTATTATGAGAAAATTGTATTTTAGTGATTAGTGATTTCTAAAAGACAATAAAACTAGTATAAAATATCTTTTTTTGTGCGTAATTATGACTAGATACTATCAGTCTTCTCTAGTTATTTTTTCCATTGTGTTGTGTGTGTGAATACAAGTAATCGCCATCAGGATACCATCGTATATCATACTTTTTTCCTTCATCCTCCGTCATTTCAACCCATAATTCTTTTTCATTTTTAATTAGTAGTTGATTTCTTTTTCCATACCACATCTTTCTTTTTTTGTCATATCTAACAGTAATTCTAATTGTTTCCATCTCTGTTTCATCTCTAAGTTCTGTTTTTATCAAGTCATAATATTTACAATATTGAATTATCTGTGGTCGATATCTTACCCAGCTTTGAGGGGAACAATTTAGATGAAGTAATACTTTACAATCTGGAATTCCATAACGTAAATCGCCTAACTCCCACCCTTCTGCAAGTAAGTCTCTAAACAATCTTAATTTTGATGGCAATGTGATGATGCGAGTCATTTGATTTTCTTCCTTCTAATTATTCTCTTATTTTCAGAATTCTTTACAATTTCAAAAGGTGATTCATTACAACAAATAATGTTTAGATAATTGTATGTAGCTTGAGGTGACCCTGTATTATTATTTTCTCTACATTGATAAACTATAGAATGTACTGTATTTTTGAAATCAATTTCTCCAAAATTATCTACATTTTTGATAACATATCTACGACAAATTTGATAATTAGTTTTACTTATTTGGACTTCTGAATCTTGTCTGTTATCTTCTTTCCTCTGGAATTTCTCTCTCATGTAATTGAGGTTTTCATTTTCAATAAGCTTTGCATCTGCAATAAATTGCATATCTATGTCGTTTGGCTTCTTGTTGTTACAACTACGACATGCTAAAACAATATTATCTATTCTATTATCTCTTCGATTATTGTTTAGATGGTCATACAGGTATTGGTCTTTACCTCTCTGAGAGAGAGAAAAGTTCTTAGAACAATAAAAACATTTGAATCTCTCATCTCTATCAATTATAATTTCTAGATATTCAGCTTTCATTCTATCTGTAAGATGTTTAGTTCCCATGTTGACACTCCTTGATTCTACACGTCTTTCTGATTTCATAGATTTCGCGCTTTACTGTAGAGTAAGACCAGCCTATTTTCCTTGCAATTTGTGCCTGAGTTAGTCCTTTTGAGACTAATTCTATGATTTTTTGCCTTCTTCCATATGATTTCTCTTCTGCCAATGAGTGAATTTTTGCATAGGGTACACAATGATACTCTAAAACTAAATGTTCAGATGACATTGACTTCTTCTTTTAATTCAATTAATTTACAATCAAAATTTTTCTCTACATGTAATTTACAGGATTTTATTTCTTGAAATGAATTAAACAAAATACATTCTTCTATGTTTTCTGGAATTAAAAATTCCATTTGTTTATGATTTTTGCAAATGTATTTCTTCAGATTACGTGACCTCCAAAACGATTTGTATTTTTTTCATTTTGGATTTCATATTGTTGATTAGTTTTGTTTGATTAAAAACCTTATGTGTAATCACGCCAAGTGTATTTACATTTTTGACAATGTCTTTACTGTTTTTACGTCAAGTTTTTAACCAATCATATTTTGCCATTTTGTTGTAATTTTTTAAGAATCTCCATTCCTTGATTTGCAAGCTGAATCTTTAGAGTTTCCATCTCTTCACGTAACTCTTTGTTTTCATTACTTTGTTGAATCTTGAGTCTTTCAATTTCCAAGTCTGCTTTTGTTGTTGCATAGATTGCCAAGTCAGGTTCAAGCTCGATGTACATCTTCAACTTTTCTTCATCTGTCATTCTATCATACTGCATGAGATATCCTGAATGACCTGTCATTCTGTGAGCATAGTTTTCACCATGCTTTCTTACAGCTTGAGTGAAAAAGAAAGCTCTCAAACTATGGGTGTTAATTTTATATCTTCCATTATCATA
>JABGTD010000002.1 GCA_018647405.1 Nitrososphaerota archaeon
AGTTCCACTAGGATCAATGACGTAAACGTTGACTCCTTTTCGATCTATTCCTGCAATAATTAATGCAACACCAAATGGTCTGACACCTGAATATTGTGTAAATTGGTGGTTTTGATCTGCTAAATGTTTTGCGACTGTTTCAATGTCTACTGGTTCATCATAAGTTAATTTGTTACTTTGAGAAAAATATCTTGCATTGTCTACCTGAACTCTTGCATCTGGGATATACCCTGCAGCTGCAACTCCTATATGATCATCAACTTGAAAAATTTTCTGTGTAATTCCTTCTACTTGTAATGCTCTTGTTTTTTCTTCAACAGCTAAAACTATGCCATCTTTTGTCATTATTCCTATTGCTAATGTGCCACGTTTGACTGTCTCTAGTGCATATTCTACTTGATAGATTCTTCCATCAGGTGAATACATAGTTGGTGTCATGTCGTAACCACGATTTGGCATCATAATGAAAAACTTAGTTACTGAGTCAATTTAAGGGTTAGTTCTTTTTGATGTTAAACCTAATTTATGATTCAAGAATTGAATTGATCCCTTCTTTGTAGGATGGATAAACAAATTTGTAAATTTCTGAAACTTTCTGATTTGAAATCTTCATAGGTGTTGTTAGTAACTTTACTAAGTCGCTACCTAACACTCCTTTTGCAAGAAACATAGGAATTCCACCTGGATGTTTTTTACTAATTTTATCTGCAGTATAGTCTACAAATTCTTTGAAAGTTACTGAGGTAGAATCTGCACATACGTAGGATTGATCTTTCAAATTATTTTTTGCAATAGATAATAAAATCCCTACTGCATCGTCAACATGTATGAAGCATTTGTCATAATCTCCTTTTCCTGGAATCTTGAACGTTCCATTTTTTAATCTATTAACAATCATTTCTGTAAACCAACTTGCATTCCCATACACATCTCCAAAATAACAAACTGAAAACCCAATATTGTTATTCTTGCATGAATCTTCAAGAAATCTTTGTGCTTCCAATCTTATTTTAACAAAATCAGTATCTGGTTGCATCAAACTTTGTTCATTAACTATTCCTTTTGGATTGCCAAAAACTCCCAATCCTGATGCATAAATAATAAAATTTGTTTTGTCTTTAATCTTTTCAAATAAATTTACTGTTCCCTCATAATTGATTCTTTTCTGCTTCTTTTTGTCTTTGACTAGCGGTGTGGCAGCTGCTAGATGGAAAACAGCATCAAATTTAACATCCGGTATGACAAAATCATTTTTTGTTAAATCCGCATTAATAATTTGAATACCTTCTGCTTTGGATGGATTATTGTGAATTATTCCATAAACCTCGTAACCTTCTGAAATCAATTTCTTACATAGTTTGGAGCCTATGAACCCTCCTGCTCCTGTAACTAGAACTTTCATGAATTACCTATTTCATTTGATGATAAAAAATTTGATATTTCTGAAAGATACTTTTAAGTATAATTTGAAATTATACAATATTCATCTTGGTAAAACATGATCCTTTTGCTAACGCAACAAAACAAGTTAACGATGCTTGTGATGTTTTAAAAATTAAAGATAAAGGCATTAGAGAATATCTTGCAATGCCAAACCGAATTTTAAGAGTTAAAATTCCTGTTAAAATGGATAATGGAAAAATACGAATGTTTACTGGATTTAGATCACAACATAACAATGACCGCGGTCCATACAAAGGAGGAATTAGATATTTTGATCCAGAAGGTGGAGTGGAATACATGGAACGTGAAGTTATGGCATTGTCTTCTTGGATGACCTGGAAATGTGCTGTAGTTGATATTCCACTTGGTGGGGGAAAAGGCGCAATCTATGTCAATCCAAAAAAAGAAAAACTTAGTGATGGTGAATTAGAACGATTAACAAGAGGATTTGCATACAAAATTGGTGAAGTAATAGGACCTCAAAAAGATATTCCAGCACCTGATGTTTACACAACTGGAAAAGAAATGACACAGATAATGGATACCTGGAGTAAAATGAACGGTAACAAATACTCTCCAGGTGTGATTACTGGAAAGCCAATACCAATGGGCGGTTCTCTTGCAAGAAATGTTGCAACTGGTTTAGGTACTGCATATTGTGTAAGAGGTGCTGCTAAAATTCTAAAAATTAATCTCAAAGGTGCCAAAGTTGTTTTACAGGGATTTGGAAATGCATCAACTTTTGCAGGTGAATATTTGGAAAAAATGGGTGCGAAATGTATTGGCGCAAGTGATTCAAAAGGATCAATAATTGTTCCAAATGGGTTCAAAGTGAGTAAATTAATTGAACATAAGAAGAAGAAAGGAACGGTAGTAGGTTTCCCAGGAAGCAAAAAGGTTACTACTGAACAATTACTTACGACAAAATGTCAAATTCTAATTCCTGGTGCACTAGAAAATCAAATTGATGCTAAACTTGCAAAAAAATTACAGTGTAAAATAATTGGAGAAGCCGCAAACGGACCAACATTACCTGAAGCAGATCCAATCATTTACAAGAAAAAGATAATGGTAATTCCTGACATTCTTGCAAACTCTGGTGGTGTTTGTATATCCTACTTAGAATGGGTTCAAAATAATATGGGATATTATTGGAGCTTTGATGAGGTTGCGGGAAAAATGGAAGCGAATATTGTGAGAGGTCTAAAAGATACTCATGATATTTCTAAGAAATACAAAATTGATATGAGACGTGCAGCAATGGTTCTTGCGATACAACGAGTTATCGAAGCATTTGAACACAAAGGCATCTGGCCCTAAACAAAATTTTTGATCAAAGATTAATATAACGAAAAATTTTTTCATCGATCGAATAATGTCTTCTGTAAAAAACACCTTTGAAGAAATAATTAAAACAGATCACAAAGTAATCACTGAAGAATCATCAAAAGGAATCTTAAAGAAATATGGTGTTAAGGTACCTGGATTTGCATTAGCGAAATCTGCTGACGAAGCAGCTAAACAAGCAAAAAAACTGGGATTCCCACTTGTAATGAAAGTTGTATCCCCACAAATTCTTCATAAAACTGATGTCGGTGGAGTAAAAGTTGGCATAGACAATGTATCTGATGTCAAAAAAACATTTAATGACATGTATGGTCGTTTATCAAAGAAAAAAGGAGTTGATGTAAAAGGAATTCTTTTGGAAAAGATGGTTCCAAAAGGAGGAGTTGAATTAATTGTTGGTATACAAAACGATCCACAATTCGGTCCGATGATTATGGCTGGGTTGGGTGGTGTGATGACCGAAGTCTTCAAGGATGTTGCATTTAGAATGCTTCCAATTACCATATCTGATGCAAAATCAATGTTAAATGAATTAAAAGGTTCAAAACTCCTCAAAGGATTCCGTGGTAGTGCGCCAATTGATACAAACATGGTTGCAAAAGCATTAGTCCAAATTGGAAAAATTGGTGTTGAAAATGCTGATTATATTAATAGTATTGACTTTAATCCTGTAATTGTATATCCAAAATCTTACTTTGTAGTAGATGCAAAAATTATTCTAAATAAAGAATTAAGAAAGAATTCAATTTCAAAAGCAAAACCAATCATTACATCAATGGAGTCATTCTTTACTCCAAAATCTGTTGCATTAGTTGGTGCATCTGCAACACCTGGAAAGATTGGTAATTCTGTATTAGATGCACTTGGAAAACAAGATTACAAAGGTAAAGTTTATCCGATTAATCCTAAACAAAAATCAATTCTTGGA
>JABGTD010000007.1 GCA_018647405.1 Nitrososphaerota archaeon
GGAGTTTCATTAATAATTGGAGGAATTGATCCTGCAGGAACTAATTTGTATATGACAGACCCAAGCGGTTCATACATTTCATACAATGCAATATCAATTGGTGCTAATTCCGACGTGGTTAATGAATTTCTAGAAAAGAATTACAAAGAAGATATGTCACTAGACGATGCAGCATCACTAGCTATTGCATCAATTTACATTTCAAGCGAAACAAAAGAAGGAATTGAACACATCAAGATGTCAAAAGTATCTGGAGAACAGGGAGTTTTTGAATTTATTAAAAACGAAGAAATAACAAAGTTTGCTGCAAATGCAAAATCAAAATATCCAGCTGATGGAAAATAAATAATTTTCACCAACCATTTAGAATTTAAAATGAAATTATCAATTGCAATACCTGATTCATCATTAAAAGATGAAAAAAAACATGAAAATAAAACTCGAAAAATATTCCAAATTGCACGTGCGGCAGGAATATTTCAGATTAATAATATAATAATTTACAAAGATGGACGAGAGTTTGAAACTGATTCAAAATTATTATCAACGATTCTTAGATATCTTGAAACACCGCAACATTTTAGAAAACGTTTGTATCCAAAATCAGGATTACTACAATTTGTAGGTGCATTATCGCCAATTAAAATGCCAAATCAAACTGGAACATCAGATGCAAAACAAGTAAAAAAAGGAGATGTTCGAGAAGGAATTATTTTTCCAAAGGATGGTAAAAAATTTATTGATATTGGTATTGACCATTCAATTCCGTATCACGGAAAAAAACAAATAGAAAAAAGAACAATTGTGAAAATCAAAGATACATTTCCAAATTTTACAGTGTATGATATAGAAAAAGATCAAATACCAAATTTTTGGAGTTATAATGTAAAACATGGTGGAAATTTATTTACATTATTAACAGAATGGAAAGGACCAAAAATACTTACAAGTAGAAAATCAAAGAAAATCAAGGAGGAAGATATGCAAAAGATAATTTCCTCAAAAGAAGAAATTCTAGTAGTTTTCGGTACAACAGATAAAGGAATTCATGAAATGCTAGATAAAAAAATTAGTAATATTCAAAATTTCAAAGCATGGAATTTTTTTCCATATCAAGGAACAGAAACCGTACGTCTTGAAGAAGCAGTTTTAGGTTGTCTATCAATTATCAATTCCTATAAATTTAACAAATAAATTATAAAAAATTATAATTTCAATATGAATAATCAAAGAAAATTTTTGATATTGGCAGTACTAGTTGGAGTTGCAGGAGTTGGAATTGGTGGGATTACAATTTTTTCAATGATTTCAGAATTATATTCACCATAGAAAATATTACAACAATTAACAAAGAAAATTGAGATTCTCACAGTATATAATGGGGTTAACGACTTTTTTCATTTATCCATGGGACATAGAAAACGCAGTCAGCCAAGAAGAGGAAGTTTAGCATACTCACCTAGAATACGTGCAAAAAGTATGGAAGCACGAGTTAGAGCATGGCCAAAAATAGATAGTGATGAACCAAGACTACTCGCACATGCAGGATACAAAGCAGGATGTGTTCAATTAGTCAGCATAGATGACAGAGAACATACACCAAGTCATGGAAAACAACTTGTAACACTTGGAACAGTCATCGCAACCCCACCAATCACAATAGTAGGAATGAGAGGATATTCAGTAGATACCAATCATACAAGAAATGCAGAATTTGATTCATTTGCAAAAGATTTACCAAAAAATGTACAAAATAATTTAAAAATTAAAACAGAAGGAACCCCAGTTGATGAAGCAGAAAAACATTTGAGAAAAATTAAAGAAATTTTTGCAATAGTCACAACAACACCAGTTGATGTTAATTTAGAGATGAAGAAACCTTACATCTTTGAAGTCAAAGTAGAAGGGGGAGACATTCCAAAACAGTTTGCATTCACAAAAGATCTCTTAGGGAAGACTGTAAAAGTTGATCAAGTGTTTGAAAGTGGAACCTATGTGGATACTGCAGCAATTACTAAGGGAAAAGGATGGCAAGGAGTAATTTACAGATGGGGTGCAAAAAGAAAACAACACAAATCAAGAAAGACTGTCAGAGAAATTGGTTCATTAGGTCCAATTTCACCACAAAGTGTCATGTATACAGTTCCAAGAGCAGGACAGACAGGATTCCATCAAAGAGTGGAATATGATAAAAGAATAATGATAATGAGTAATACAGAAAAAGAAGAATTTAAAATAAATCCTGACGGAGGATTCAAACACTTTGGAAATGTTACAGGAGATTTCATAATTGTTAAGGGATCAGTACCTGGAACATATAGAAGATTAATCAAACTTAGAAAACAAATTAGAAACGAACCAAAGAAAGTAGTCAAGCCAAACGTATTGGAGGTTGTAATTTAATGAAAAGAACCGTTATGACCACAGATGGCAAGAAAGATAGCGATATTGAACTTCCAAACGTATTTGAAACAGAAGTTAATCGCGCATTAATTCATAGAGCATTCATTAACTTACAAACACATGGATTCCAGAAACACTCTACAAAACCAACAGCAGGAATGGAAGTAGTTGCAGATTCAAATGATCCGCCAACCGGTAGAGGTGTTGCAAGAATTGCTAAAATCAAAGGTGGTGGAGGCGGTAGAGCAGGACAAGCTGGAGAAGTAGCATCAACTAGAGGAGGACGTCAAGCACATCCACCAATTGCCGCTAAAGTCATTTACAAGAAAATAAATAAAAAAGAGAATAAACTAGCATTGTGTTCAGCACTAGCTGCAACAACATCAAAAGAATTAGTTGAAAAAAGAGGTCACAAAGTAGAAGGAATCGATGCATTCCCATTGATAGTTTCAGACGATATTGAAAAAATTACAAAAACATCAGAATTAACAAAAGTTCTAGAGAATTTGAAAATTACTCAAGATGTGAATAGATTAAAGAACAGAAAAAGAAGAACAGGCAAAGTTGCATTAAGAGGAAGAGTTTCAAAAATAGGAAAGAGTGCATTGCTTGTAGTTTCGAAATCAGAAAATATTTCAAAAGCCGCAGGAACAATACCAGGAATTGATGTTTGTGAAGCAAAAAACCTAAGCGTTCTCAATTTGGCACCAGGTGGAACTTTAATTAGATTAACAGTATTCACAAAGAAAGCAATTGAAGAAATTGCAGAAATTAAATCACGACATCTAGAGTTAATGGTGACTTTGAAATGAATGTATCTGATGCAACAAAAATTATCCTAAGACCTTACGTCACAGAAAAAACATTCGCATTAGTAGAAAATGAACAAAAAATTTGCTTTTTAGTTGAAAAAGAAGCAACAAAATCGCAAATAATTGAAGCCGTCAAAACATTGTACAATGAAGATGCCACAAACATTCAAACAGCAAGAACTGCTTATGGAAAAAAAGCATTTGTTAAATTTAATTCCCCAGATAAAGCAAGAGACTTAGCAAACAAGATAGGTATGATGTGATTAGTATAAATGACTCATAAAAACAAAATTTTGCAAGGAGACATGTAGAAATGGTCAAAGTAGTAAATAGCTATAAAGGAAAAACAACAGAAGAGTTACAAAAACTTCCAAATGATGAATTGTTTGTATTGCTTAATGCAAGACAGAGAAGATCATTAAAGAGAGGACTTTCAGATAACAAAAAGAAATTGATTGCAGAAATTAAAGAGATGAGAGAAGGAAAGAACAAAAATCCAATAAAAACACATCAAAGAGATCTAATAATTTTACCATACATGATAGGAACAACAATCAACGTCTTTGACGGAAAAGAATTCAAACCAATAGGAATTGGTACAGAAATGGTTGGACATTACATAGGAGAATACGCAATTACAAACAAGAGAGTGAATCATGGGGCACCCGGAGTAGGAGCATCAAGATCTAGTTTGTATGTGCCACTAAAGTGATTAAAATGGGAAGATACAATTATGCATTTCAGAATTTTGATGCAACAAAGCATGTTAGAGCTTCAATTCGTGAAAAAAAGATTTCACACAAACATGCAAGAGAAACAGCAAAAGCAATCAAAGGACTTACACTTGAAAAAGCTAGAGACTACATGCTAAGTGTCGTTGCAAAAGAAAGGGCAATACCATTTAGAAGATTTAAAAATCAAGTTGGACATAGAAGTGATCCAGGAATGATGTCTGGAAGATATCCAGAGAAAACAGCTGGAGAGTTTTTGAAATTATTAGATAATTTAGAATCAAATGCAGAATACAAAGGGATGGATATGGATAGATTGAAAATCATAAATGCAACAACACACAAAGGTGTCGTAATCAAGAGATTCATTCCAAGAGCCCAAGGTCGTGCAACCGATAAGAATGATGTATTAACACATGTAGAATTGGTGGCACAGGAGTTTTAGAAATGTCTGCAGTAAAGAATGTCATCAAAGATAATTACAACATGATGTTGTTGAAAGATTACTTAAGATCAAAAATTAAAGATGCAGGATTTGAAAATGCAGAAGTTTCAAAAACACCAACAGGAACCAGGGTGGTACTACATGTAACTAGACCGGGAATCGTAATTGGTAGAAAAGGAACAGGAATTAAAGAATTAACTGAAAAGTTAGAAACAGACTTTGGGTTAAAGAATCCACAGATTGCAGTTGAAGAGATAGCAAAACCAGAATTATCTCCAGAAGTAATGTGTAACAGAATGGCATCACATCTTGAAAGAGGTACAGCATTCAGACGTGCAACAATGTGGACAATTCAACAAATTATGGAAGGAGGAGCAATGGGAGTAGAAATTACAATTTCAGGAAAATTAAGAGGTGATAGATCTGCATTTGAAAAACACAGACAAGGCATTTTACCAAGAGCAGGTCATCATGCAGACGTCATAGTATCTGAAGATATTGCACACGTAGAAACAGCCATGGGATTAATCGGCGTAAGAATAAGAATTGCTAAAAAAGAGAAATTAATTCCAGAATTTGAAATGAAAGGAAAAACACAAGAACAAAAGGATGAAGAAGTCAGAATTAAGAAAGAGACCGATGAGGCACTTGTAAAGGCAGAATCAGAGTCAGAAATAATTAAAATTGAAGAAGAAAAAATGAAAGAAATGCCAGATACGATGGAAGATGCAGAGGAGAAAATGAAATAATGGCCATGTTAAGAATGAAATCAATCAGAGAATTGAGTGAAAAAGACCTGAGAGATAGAGTAGAACAAATGAAAACAGAATTATCAAAATTACAAACTGAAAATGCCAAAGGAACACTCAGAAAAGAAACCGGAAAAATCAGAAAAGTAAGAAAAGAGGTTGCAAGGCTTTTAACAAGACTAAATGAGGTAAAAAAAGAATGAATCTAATTACACAATCTGAATTTGATTTGATTGGACATGATGTGACAATTTCAGATTCAAAAAATAAGGAAATTATTGGAATTAATGGTAAAATCATCATGGAAACAAAAAATATGATTATTATGAACACTAGAAATGGGAAAAGAAGTATTCCAAAGAACATATGCCAGTTAAGTGATAACGATGTAACAATTCAAACCGATTCAACTAAATTAAACAAAAGACCACACGAAAGACTGGAGATTTTGGTATGACACGAAATATTGGAATTAATGTAAAAGTACCAAAAGAAGAACCACGTGAAGGGGATAAGAAAAATCCATTCAACGGAACACTTCCAGTTCGTGGAAAATTATTTGAAGGTAAAGTCGTTAAATCAAAAGGTAAGGATACAGTAGTACTTCAAAAAGAAGCCCCAGTATACTTTAGTAAATTCAAAAGATATGGACGAAGTACCAGTAGAATTCATGCACACGTACCATCAAACTTACAAGTGAATGAAGGAGATACGGTAGTTGCTGCAGAATGTAGACCAATAGCAAAATCAGTGTCATTTGTAGTAGTGGAGGTTAAAGAATAATGGGTGGAGCACGTAGTAAGGGCAGTAAAGGAGTAGAAGACTTCAAACCATACATTACAAGATCAATTCCGGTTGGCGCACGTATTGTTTGTGCAGACAACTCAGGTGCAAAAATTATCGAAGTTGTTAACGTGCATCAACATAAAACAAGAACATCAAGACTTCCTGCAGCATCTGTAGGAGACTTTTGTAATGTTGTAGTAAAAAAAGGACCAGCAGAATTAAGAAAACAAATTCATGGCGCAGTAATAATTAGACAAAAATATGTAGTTCATAGACCAAATGGAGTACGAGTTCAATTCGAAGATAATGCAGGAGTATTGATTACACCTGAAGGTGAAATGAAAGGAACCGACATCAAAGGTCCAGTTGCATCAGAAGTTACAGAGAAATGGCCAAGAATAGCAAATCTGGCAAAGATGGTGGTATAGAATGACTAGATCTTCACTGCCAAGAAAAACAAGAAATCAGCAAATTTACTATGCAGCAATGCAAACTGCAAGTAAACAACTATCCTGTTCACTTTCAAAAGAGTTAAGAAAAAAATATGGAAAACGCAGTGCACGAATCATAGAAGGGGATACTGCAAAAATTGTTAGAGGAGAGTTTTCAGGAGTTGATGGAAAAGTTACAAAAATATCAATCCCAGATAGAGGCGTAAACATCGAGGGAGTGAAAAAGGAGAAACTAAAAGGTGAAAAATTTGACGTGTATGTTCACACAACAAATATCATTTTGACAGGATTAAATTCAGGAGATAAATGGAGAATAAACAAATTAGAAGGAAAGAAGGCAACAGCCGCAAGAGCAGATGATAAGCAAAAAACAGAAACACCGAAAGTGAAAGAAGAAAAGAAAGATACAAAAAAAGCAATTAAAACCAAAACAAAGAAAGGAGATAAGAAAGAATAATGGTACACATAGCAGGTAGTAAAAAACTCAAAAGACAGATGGCA
>JABGTD010000041.1 GCA_018647405.1 Nitrososphaerota archaeon
CATTTACGGATATTTTGCCATCTGAAGGAACTTGGTATTATGATGTTGTTGCAACTAATTCAATTGGAGCATCCCCTCCTTCACTTGCTGCAAGTATCACTGTAGGTCGTGGAGATTATGGTGGTGCTGGCGGTTCTGGCGGTTCTGGCGATTCTGGTGTAACTGGTTATACTAAAAAACAGAGAGAAGCATACAAAACTCTAGAAATATCTCCAGGATCCAGTGAAACTGAAATTAAAACTGCACATCGTAAATTAATTAGATTATATCATCCTGATAAAGCAAAATCTGATAGTCAAAGAGAAAAATTTACAGCAATTACAAAGAATGTTAATTTGGCAAGGAGTACATTGTTAAAAAAATAACATGTCTGAAAAAATTTTAGGTATTGATTTAGGAACTAGTAGTTCAGCTGCTGAGATAATCATTGATGGGGAACCACATAAAATTCCATCATTTGAAAAAAACATCCGTACCATCAAACCATTTCCTTCAGTAGTATCATTTGATCAAAATGGAAATATTTTAGTTGGTTCAGATGCTTTAGAACAAGCAACATACAATCCACATGGCACTATTTTCAATGTCAAACGAAAAATGGGAAGTAGAGTTCCAATTAAAATTTTTGATAAATTGTATCAACCAGAATTTATTTCAGGATTAATATTAATGAAAATTAAACTTGATGCTGAAAGAGATCTTGAAGAAAAAATAACAAAATGTGTAATTACAGTTCCTGCTAATTTTAACCACAATCAAAGACAGGCAACTAAAGATGCAGCAAGTATAGCAGGATTAGATGCCATACGATTAATGAATGAACCAGTTGCAGCTTCTCTAGCATATGGTTTGCATAAAATTGAAGGTTCAGCAAAAATTTTAGTTTTTGATATGGGTGCAGGCACACTTGATGTGTCTGTAATTGATGTAAATGACGGATTTTTTGAAGTTTTAGCAACATCAGGTCCTACAACACTAGGGGGAATTAATATGAATGAAAAAATTATTTTGTGGTTAAAAGAATTAGTTAAAGAACAAAATACCAATCCTGTTTTAGATGAATTAGTAACTTTTCAATTACAAGAAATTTCTGAAAGATTGAAACTAGAACTGTCTACAAAAAATTCAATATCTTTTGATGAAAAAATTACTTCTGACAAAAATCAACTTAATTTATCAGGTACATTGTCTAGAGAAGCATTTGAAGATATGATCCAACCTATTTTGGAACAATCAAAAACAGTAATTTCACAAATTCTCAATGAAGCAAATTTAAAATCTACAGATATTGACCGCGTAATTCCAATTGGCGGTCCAACTAAAATCCCAATAGTCAAATCAATGTTAACTGAATTAATTAAAATTCCAGAAGAAGGAGTAGATCCTGATTTGAGTGTAGCAATAGGTGCTGCAATACAAGGTGCAACAATGAACGGTGATCCAAATTTACCCGTTTTGTATCAGGGGTTAACTCTACTCAATGTAACTTCTTTGGATTTTGGAGAAGAAGCTCAAAGAAAAGGGCAACGATTTATTGAATTAATGATTCCAAAAAATACTCCATACCCCACAGAATATACTAAAACATTTTGGAATAACAAACTCATGGTGGATATATCACCAATTAGCATATGGCAAGGAGAAGATTTTAAATCAAAACCCTCTTTTGCAGATAATATCAATATTGGTCATTTTGTATTACGAGATCTCCAAATGGGGATTCAAAATGAAATTGAGGTGACATATTCAATGGACGCAGATGGCATATTGACTGTCAGTGCACAAGAAATTGAAGGGGATTCTGTAGGCGAGATAACTGTTGAAGTAGATTATGATGGCCAGCCTCCCCCACAATTAGGGCAGGCTAAAGATGATTTAGATAAATTTGAGAAGAAATATCGCAGTAATACCATGTCGCCTTATGAAATTCCAGTTGATCAATATGTACCAGATACAGATTCTAATTCTGAAAAATATTGTTGGATGTGCGATAGTCTCAACAAAGCAATAGAAATCATCAAAACACATCATAAAGAATTTGACAAATCATTTTTTGATACTGCAAAATTTGCACTGTCATTACAATTAGAACAACAATATGTTTATGCGTTTATTCAAATGACTGGGGGGCCTGTCTATCCAATTAGCATTCACAATTCCCTTAAAGAAAAAACTGATAGTAATCAAAGAATGTTAGTAGTAATTTTAGTACATGAATTATTACATGCAATACATCCAGATTGGAAGCATGATAAAATTAGACCTGCGGAGAAAAGATTAGCAAATTTAGCAGGATACTATGATGCATTACATGATATGGAAATTTTATTTTTAAGTGGTAAGATGAGTATGTGTAATAATGAAATGTCTACTGCAGATAGAAGAGTTAGGATAAATTGTTAACATTTCACATGATCAATATTAAATACAAATTTTGTAAAACACTCCATTGAGTAATCTCTGTGAATCTGAACCATTTTTTTGCGATCATATTTGGCTAATTGACCGTGATAACTTCTATCATCAGTCATTGAGTGATCTTTATGGTGTATTCATTGATGAAATCGATTTACAAAAAAAATTAATCCTAGCTATTGCTTATGCTTCAAAACTTTTTTCAAAAACCCAAATTATTCCTGCTGAAATCATAGTAGTTGAATGCACAGATGATTTTTGGCCTAAAGACACGTTGGCATATGTCATGAAAGACAGTTTGTTGTACAAAGGTGCCAAATTTCAAATAACTAGCTATGGGTATCATTGGCAATATCGTGTAGATGGAATAACTCCATCTACTCAGACAACTGTGGTTACTGAAGATACTGATTTTGTTGTTAGAAAAATTGTTACCCTTGAAACTACGAAAATGTATCCTGCATATCAGCATTAATTATGGCTGACAAAAAATACTCCCCAATGACAAATAGTGATGATGAATATGTCAGATTAATGCAAAAATTACAAGCAAAACACAATAAACTTTTTGAGAAAATAGTATTTGCACAACGTGAGGATAAA
>JABGTD010000001.1 GCA_018647405.1 Nitrososphaerota archaeon
AAGGTCTAAAATTCTTTGATGAATTCAAGAACTTCCAAAACCTCCTAAACTCGATGAATTTGAGGTATTAGAAATGAACCAAGAGTCAGCTTGCTGTGGTTGGTTGGAAGATTCCAAGAATGATGGAATGCTTTTAAGCCCAACCGAAGCCCTGATTTTGATGGCTCGCGTACCCCTAGCAGTTTTCGTCCTAATTCTGCTTGCTATGTCGGTACCGCTACAGCACTCTTTTGGCTCAACTCGAACCCTCGATTTCTTCCTTTTTTCTGATGGATCTACTCATGTCACTTATTCTTTAGAATCTGATCCATTTCTTCCTGATACTGAAGTTTCACTTTATGGTGATTCGGTAGAAAATCTTGTAGCAGAAGATGAAAATGGATTTCCATTAACTACTCAATCTGAAAAAAATATTTTACAAGTTGAAACACTGGGGTCTTCAAATATTTTGATTAACTATGATACATATTCGCTAATTTCAAAAGAAGGAAAAATTTGGTCATTTGAAATAGATTCTCCAGTTGAATTCAATGTAGTAATGCCACAAAACTCTGTCATTGTAGGAATGTCAACTTTTCCTATCGATATGGCTGTAGATTCCGACAGAACCAAAATACTTCTTCCTAGTGGAATCGCTGAAATTACATATTTTTTAGCAGTCGCAGAATCATCCCAGGTCTTACCAACTGAAGAAACTCCCGTAAAAGAAGGAGATGATAATTCTATGATGTATGTTGCAGGTGGAGCTGTTGTAGCAATTGCAGCAATAGTAGCGATTGCAGTAAAGATGAAAAATAAACCAAAACAAATTGTTTCAACTTCTCAAACCACGGTTTTAGAAACGAATGAGCCTTTTAATATTGAAAAGGTTCTAGAAATGCCAGATCTCAGAGAAGATGATAAAGAGATAATCAAATTTATTCATGAAAATGGTGGTAGTGCATTAGAAAGTGATCTTAGGAAAAAATTCCTCTTACCTAGAACAACAATGTGGAGAGCAGTAAAAAGACTAGAAAGATATGAATTAATTGAAATCACTAAAAAAGACCTACAAAATCTCATAAAATTAACAAACGTGGAGGATGACAAAAATGAATAAAATTTATGGTATAATTGCAATCTTTGCTTTTGCTGGTCTTTTGTTACCGACATCAGCTATGCAAGTTGAAGCTGAATCAGATTTAGATTACATGTTGAATATTGCTGAAAAAGCTAAGCGTTACATTAAACACAATATTGATGAGATGGAAAATTCAAACACTCAAGACTGGAAAAACAGACAAGCTGTACTAGAGATTTACAAAAAAAGCACCTATGAGATTGATCAATTATCAGATGCAATCAAAAATGGGGATGTAACGTCTGCAAGAGAACATTTCATATCATCTATGAACAAAATCAAACAAATCAGCCAAATGTTAAACCAAATTGCTGAAAATAAAGCACAAGATGCAGCATTACCAGATCATTCCCAAATTATCAAAAGGTATGAAATGAATTATGAACGACTCCAGCAAATATCTGACAAGATTGGAGCAAATGTTGACTTTTCAGAGATGAAAGGTCTCATATCACTTGCAAAGCAAAATAATCAACAAGGGGAAAGCAGCAAAACAAAACAAACAATCGGTCAAATTGCTTTGAAAGGACTTGAAATCTATAAGATGCTTCAATCAGTTAATGAAGAAAATAAGATAATTCGAGCACAAGCATTAGCTGAAAAATATGTAGACCGAATCAACACATTAATCGTTCAAGCCAAAACCTCTGGCTTACTAGATTATGTTAAACAATTAGAAAATACAAAAACTCAACTGATCTCCTCAAATTCTACATCTCAAATTACTAAACACATCAGAATAGTCATCACAATTAATAGTGATATGCAAGAAATCAACAGAAATAATTTACAACAAATCGATGTTGATGAAATTCAACTATCTCAAAAACAAAGAATCACATCAGAATTATCTCAATTAGAGACTAAAGCCAAACTACTTCATTCTGAAGCAAAAGGAAGTAATGCAGCACTATATTATGTGGAAAAAGCGATTGGTGTAATTGATAATATAAGAAATAATTTAGATGATTCTGAACGAAAAATTAATTCAAAACTACAACTAATAGAACAACTCCTGACAAAAGCAGAGAAAATAGTACAAGAGTCAACATAAACTTCATATAGATTTCAATCCAGTTTTTTATTATGACTTCAAAAGCAATCATTCTTGGCGTTGGATTACCAATGGTAATTTTTGGAGCATTCATAGCACTAATCATAGCACCACTTGCTGAAGGAGTTGTGTCAACAATTGAATTTGTTGGAAGCTTAATTGGAATACTTGGGGTTGTCTTTATGATTTCAGGTATGTTTTACAAAAAAGAAATAATCATACAAGAATAATTGTGCCTAAGAAATCCACATCCTTTAAAATAACCTTTGAAACTAACTGATCACATGGATAAAGAACGAGTCAAAAAACTAGTACGTGAACTAATCATTGAAATCGGTGAAGATCCTACTAGAGAAGGTCTGAAGGATACTCCTAGAAGAATTGCTGATGCATATAGTGAAATATTTCAAGGCTATGATTCTGATTCTGAATTGTCTGTACAATTTTCTGAAGACTCTGAAACCGTAGTTGCAAAAAATATTCAATTTTATTCAATGTGTGAACATCACATGTTACCATTTTATGGAACTATTCAAATTGCATATGTTCCAAACAGTCGTGTATTCGGAATTTCTAAACTAGTTCGAGTTGTTGAAAAATTCTCAAAGAGACTCCAAATACAAGAAAGAATCACTAAAAATATTGCAGATGAACTTTATGCTCAAGGTGTAAAAGGTGTCGCAGTTGTAGTAGATGCTGAACATCTATGTATGAAGATGAGAGGCGTCAAAAATGACGCTAAAGTCACAACATCTGCATTTAGAGGAACACTTGAGGATCAAAAGACCAAAGAAGAGCTTCTAAAAGCTATTAGAAACTAGTAATCTTCTATCAAAAATTAAATAATCCCTCAATTAGAAATTTATCATGCCTGCAAGAAATAACATACATGTTCCAAGTGAATCATGGCCATTTTTCTCCTGGTCTATTATTGAATTTGCAATAGTAATTGCAATTGCAATAGTTATTTCATGGCAAGTCAATCCATTCTTTGAGGATTCTGTAATGTCCTATGGATGGGAATGTGAACAAACATCACAAATAACCGACTGTAGTATCGCAGATGAAGAAACTGTTAATCAAGGCTCACTTAATTGGATATTTTGGGGAATAGTAGGTGCAATCTTTGCTGGATGGTATATGGGTGCTCGTAGATTTGTTTTAAAAAGAAAAATACTCTAATCTTATTTCAAATATTTTGTCTTATCTGTAATCTTTGCTTTCTCAAATGCAATTTTTCTATTATTACAGGATTCACATTTTCCACATTGCATTTTACCACTTAGATAACAGCTCCATGTCTTGAAAATTTCATTTCCTAAAACCTTGTAGCCTTTTTTTATTAAATCACTTTTTGAAATGTTCTCTGAATATGGAGACCAAATTTTAATTTCTTTTCTAATCTTATTTTTAATTCCGTCCAATTCGCCTTGATTTAATGCAGATTGTATTTTTCTAGTAAATTCTGGTCTACAATCTGGGTATTGTGTATCTCCTTTTTGTGCTCCATACGCAACTAGTTCTGCATTTAGGGTAAATGCCCATGCTGTAGCAATTGAAAGAAATATTGCATTTCTAATAGGAACTACAATAGAATATTCAAACGTACTAGGCATCTTTTTCTTCGTATTTGTTAAAACGTTACTATCTCCATACAACTCCTTCATGAAACCAATATCGAGAATTTTATGCTCCTTTAATTTGAGTAATTTTCCAATTCGTTTTGCAGCCTTTATTTCCTCAGATGCTCTCTGTCCGTATGCAAATGTAATTCCATACAACTGATATCCTTTTTTCAAATATGACATCATACATGCTGAATCTAAACCTCCACTTAGAATAATAACTGCTTTTTTCATTTTTTACCTTTTGATTACTGGACCTTTGCTTGGTTTACAAACAAAAATTCTAGATTCTTTTTTTGCATCTTTGAATCCTCGTTTCATTGCATTGGAAATTTTCTTTGAATCATGTTTTTTATCTGTAAATGCAATCACTGATGGTCCTGCACCGCTGATTGTAACTCCATATGCACCTGCAGCTAATGCATTTTTTTTCACTTTATCAAATCCAGGAATCATATGCTTTCTTGCTGGTTCGACAATAACATCTTGTATTGATTTTCCAATTAATTCAGAATTTTTCTCTGAAAAACCTGCAACTATTGCTGATGCATTTGAGATATTTTTTACCATATTCAATAATGAAACTTTTTTTGGAATAGCTCCTCTTGAAACCTTGGTTTTTTTTGCAGGAACCTTCAATTCTGGTACTGCCACACATAAAACCAGGTCATTTGGAGGCTGCATTTTTACAACTTGCAAAGGTTTTGTCTTAACAATCACAAATCCGCCTAATGCTGATGCTGCAACATTATCATAATGTATTGTACCTGCGCTAGCTTTTTCACCAATTCCCGCAAATTCAACCAGTTCTGCATCAGTTAATTTCAAATTGTATAATTTGTTAATTCCTACTGCACATGCAGAAGCTGATGCTGCACTACTTCCCATTCCATATCCTGCTGGTATATTTTTTTTAATTTTTATTTCTATACCATCTTTTATCTTAAATTTTTTTTTCATTGCAGATACAACTAATCCTGCAGTATTTTTTGATGGACTTAATGGTATATCATCTGAACTTACTATGACAATTCCTTTTCCTTTCTTTGTTAAAATAACATTGTCATATAGTGCATTTAATGCCATACCAAATACGTCAAATCCTGGTCCTAAGTTTGCAGTAGAACAAGGAGCACGTACAGTTACTGATTTTATCATTAATCTTCTATTTCTTCGCCTAAGTTAATAGTTCTGCTTAATGCACTTTGTAGATTTACCATTCCATCTCCTGTTGCATTAGAAACTGGAATCAAATCCTGTTGAAAATCATGTCTGTTTAAACTTGATAACATATCTGATATTAGAGAAAATGTATCTCCGTTTACTTCTCCTGCCAAATCTGCTTCTAACTGTGAGTCTGTTCCTGACCATCTTAACACTTTCTCTAATTTTTCTTGTATCAAATCTGTTTTAGTAATTACATTAACTGTTGGCAATCCTAGTCGTAATCTTATTGATGTTGACAGTAATGTTAGTGATACAAAATTTTCTGGAGTTGAAACCATTGTTCCATCAAACAAAAATAAGTTCATTTTTTCTTCTGCGATAAACTCGTTTACAAAAAATGGACCACTCTGTCTGTATGCAAATAATTCAATTTGTCCTGGTGTATCAACTATAAGATAATCTGGATTGATTGTATCTGCCTCTTTTTGTATATCGTCAATTTTTGTAGCAATCAAATCATTTGCCATTATCAAAGAGCCATTTGATCCTAACTCGTATTGTTCCATCAGTGAATTAAGATCAATGTAATCTCGAACATCAATATCTGGTGAATATGGCAAACTTGCTACCCCTGGATCTAAATTTAGCGTAATTGGGAATGTGGCATTTTTTGCATAATATTCCTTGAGTTTTGAAGTCAGTAATGACTTTCCTGCCCCTGCTGTGCCTGTAACAAAAATAACTTTCAATGGTTCGACAAAAATTCTTTTTTATTCGCTTATATTTGAATCTCTTAAAAATTGAGCAATGAACTGGAGACTGGCAGTAATTCCTGTTACCTTGATTCCAATCATCATAATTGCTGTTCAATTTGATATTGAAGCAGAAGATATCTTTGCAATAGGTGCCATTCCTTTCGCATTAGCCGTCTTAGCAATAATGACAAAATTAGGATTACAAGGGTTAAAGCTTGCATACATTGCACGAACTTTTCTTGGTCCATTTGATTCTATAAAACGTCTAACTGCAATGCGCGTTGGTAGTGAGTTTATCAAATTTACAACTCCAATGTTTGTTGGAGCAGAGTTTGCAGTAATTTATTACATGACAAAAAAAGGAATTTCAACATCAAAAGCATCATGGGTTGCATTATTAGATATTGTAACTGAGGTATTTGCTGCAGGTGTACTTTCAATTTTAGCAGGAATTCTAGCATTAATGTATGGTGCATATGTTGTTGGAGTAGTAGTTTTAGGAACAAGTATTCCGATAACTGGTTTATGGATTGTATTATTTTTCATGTCATCAAAGCGTACATTTACACTTCCTAGAGTAATTTCATACATTGCCACTACACTAGGAAAGGAACGTGGACAAAAATATGTCAAACAAACCAATGGATGGATTGAAGATGTTTGTATAATGAGTCGAGAAAATCTTCATTCTAGTAAATCAAAAAAAGTATTCGTTGTTGGATTTTTTGTATCAATTGTATCTTGGGTGTGTTATGGAATTTCATTTTTAATAATTGCAGACGGTGTAGGTTTTGCAGTAGAATTCTTTGATTCAATTATGGCAGTAATGGGTGCAAACGCAATTGCCAACCTTCCAATTACCGTAGGCGGCTCAGGGTTGGCAGAATTTGGAATAATTGCGTATCTAAATAATCTTGATCCATTTAATTTATCAGCTGATGTTGATCCACTTCAATGGAATGCCGTAATTGGATGGAGAATTGCCACATACTACATACCAATTGCTGTTACATGGGTGTTATTGGTAAAATTAGCATTAAGTAAAATCAGTAAACCAAATTCTTCATGAACAATGAATTTTAAAAATAAGGTTATAGTAATTACTGGTGCATCTAGTGGAATTGGTGAAGCAGCAGCTGAACAATTTGCTAAAAAAGGAGCAAATATTGTACTTGTTGCAAGAAGAAAAGAAAAGCTAGAACAAGTTGAAAGAAAACTTTCCAAATATGCTATAAAAATTCTAGTACAAGTTTGTGATGTATCTGAGAAGGAACAAGTAAAACAAATGTCTCAAAAAGTAATTGATACATTTTCTAAAATTGATGTATTAGTAAATAATGCAGGGTTCGTAATTTATGGCAAAGTAGAAGAATTATCTATTGAAGATATTGAATCTCAAATGCAAACCAACTATTTTGGTATGATAAACTGCACAAAATATTTTCTCCCATATTTTCTAAAACAAAATTCTGGTCATATTGTAAATGTGGCATCAGTTGGAGGTAGCTTTGGAGTACCTGGTATTTCATCATATTGTGCAACAAAATTTGCAATGTTGGGGTTTTCTGAAGGGCTGCACCATGAACTTCATGGAACTAATGTTGGAGTAACTGTTGTAAGTCCAATAATGGTTAGAACTAGCTTATTTGATCATCCATCTTTTAAAAACTTCACAAAATTTGCAACTGGAATCTCCTTAAGTTCTGAAACTGTTGCAAAAGCAATCATCAAGGCATCAAATTCATCTAGATTAGAAATTGTTGTTCCATCTGTTGTACGAATTGGAATTTGGCTTAAACAAACATTCCCATTTTTAATTAACCCAATAATTGGTTCTGCTTTTAGAAAACAACTTGATAAAAGAAATTCTTAGGCGTTTTCGTCTGTAATCTTTATTTCAGCTAACTCGTATTGAATTATTTCAGTAAGATTGATTCCTTGTTCTGCAAGATAATCAACTGTTTTTTTACTTAATTTTGCTTTTAATTCATTTAGTTTGAATTCACATACAACACCTTTTTCTAAATCATTTAATTTTACATCTTTTGAAAGACTTAGTCCTTCAATAATTGATGTTCCTTGAACTGATTCGTACAGTTGTAGATCAACTTTCTTATCTGTTTCATTGATGTCTAAAACATAACCACTATTTGTTAGTGATTTTGGTTTTCCAAATTTTGGTGATTCTAATTCTTTATTGACGTCTTCTGGAACTTCGTCCTTTTTTTTAGCCATTTATCATCAAAAATTATTCTTCGTCTTTGTCTTTTTTACTTTTTTGCCACCAATCTAAATAATCATATTGTTTATCTGATTTTGTGCTTTCTTTACGAGATAATTTGTATCTGATATCACTAACCTGTTCTCTTGTTGCATAAAGACCACATCTTTTACAAATGAAGTGTTTTGTTGCAGGATCTAACTTCATTATTAGACCTAATTCTTCAAAATCAATTTCATCTTCCATTTCTCTATATGGTGGTGCTCTAAATTCAAAACCATCTTCTTGTTCTTCAGCGTTAAAATCTGCCTCTAGCTGTTTCCTTTTCTTAGATACTTCTCTACTTACACATTCAGGGCAGTTTACCAATATCGATTTCCTTGTATTTTTACATAAGAGTGTTGCCTCATTTTTTAGATCTAAAAAATGACTGATGCGCGGATTAACTCTTCATCCCTTGCGGTCAGTTCGCCCATCGACAACCGCGCACCAGTACATCTTTGTTAATTTTTGAAAGCTATTATTTTTTGTCTTCTAAAATTTCTGACACAATTTTTGCTGTATTACTGACACCGTTTCCATTGAAATTTCTTGAAAATTCCTTAACTGAATCCGTAAATTCCTCATAATTTTCGTGCATTTCTCTTACTGCTTCTGCAATTTGAACTCTATTTCGAGCAAATAATCCTAGTTTTTTTTCTTTTGTCCATTCGATCTGATTAGTATGTTCATCATAAATTGGAATTCCAATTATTGGTTTTGCATGACTACCTAGAATTTCTCCCATTACTGTATGAGAACCATTTACTACTGCATATTTACATAAATTCAAAACCGTTTCTTTTTCTTGCTCAGAAAGAAATCCTTTATCAATTTGAACCCAATCGATTTGCTTTTCATATGCTTCTGATATTGAATATTCTTTTCCATCTTTATCCAAAACTCTGTCAATACTTTGATCATTTCTTGCATGAGAAATGATTCTTTTCTCATTCTTCATCTCTGATTGATGAAATGCTTCTTCATATCTTTCACCTGTTCCATCATTAGTTGATTTATTTCCAGTTCTCATCCAGTAACCATAAACTGAATCTGAAACCAATTTTTCTAAATCACTTTTTTCAGTCTTTTCAATTTTCTTTTCATTTGTAAAATGTCCTACATATACTACCTTTTCTTGAACTTCTTTTGTAAAATTTAGATTATATTCACACATTGTATATGGTGGTTCAGTATCTGCTACGAGAATTTTAGATGCTTTAGAAATTTGTTTTGCTACAAACTCTAATGCTGGTTTGAAATAGAATCGTGACTTCCATAATTTTGGTTTAAACTGATTGGTAACAAACAAACTTGTAATATTTCGTCGTTGTGCTAATACATTTGAACCCATATCTCCGTCATTAATTACTAAATCAAATCCAATTTTGTTATACAGTTTAGCCTCATTTTTTAGATAACTCGAAATTTGTGTTACTAGTGGTTTATTTTCTTCTAGCGGTAATAGAAAATTTAGCATAGATTTTGTTAAACTTGGTCCAAACTTACCATCAATTGGTGTAGGCATCAAAATTTCATGAATATTCTCTTTTTCATTAGGAAATTTTCCTAATAATTTTTTATAAATATCGCCTTTACTAAAATAATGAAATTCATTATCACCCATTTCTTTTAATTTTTCATTTAATCTCATCATTCTGGAGTAATGCCCGTTTCCCCATGGATAGATAAATTGCCCTATCTTTGCCATGTCTCTTTACTCAAAATTCCCGCTTAAATTTTCAATGTTCAATTTCTAAAGAGTCCAATATAGTATGAACATTATTTGGTCCCAACTTAAACTTGATAATTTTCTTCATTGTTTTTTCATTTTTACTTGGTTTTAGTTTAGATTTTGTTAAGTTTGTTTTCTGAAATTTTTCAATTTTTGAAATATATTTTTCCATTCCTATTTCTTTTGCATTTTTCAAAATTTCTGAATCAATTCCAGACAATGGAATATGTGGGATCATCCCCACACTAAAAATTCTCTTTTGTAATGTTTCAACATATGTTGATGGAAAAATTAACGGTGAAGTTGCAAGTGATATGTGAGAAATTTTGTTTTCTTTCGCAGATTTAATTAGAATATTCGTGATAAGTGCATTTTTTGATAATACATCTTCTGAATTTTTGCCAAATTTTGATATTTTATGAAATTCTAGTTCTATTTCTGATCTTAACATTCTAGGAAGTATTTTTTCGATAATTTTCACTAAATGTATTACATTTTCACGTGTTTCATAACAAACCAAAAGTTTTGTCTCAAATCCTTGTTTTATTGTTTCAAGACAATTAACTGCTGAAAATTCATCTGTTACACAACAAATTGATTTATGTAATTGAGAATTATTTACAGTTCCTCCCAATCCTTTATCAACAAAAATACAAACATACGCATTTAATTTTGTGACATAAATTTGTAATAATTTATCATATTTTAATTCTGTACCAGGTTTTGCAGAAATTTTTTGATTTTTTTGTATTAATGCTGATGTTGCAGCTAACTCTAAATCTTTTATAACAAATCCTTTTGCATGTCCATCTGCTTTAACATAAAATTTTTCACCCTTCAAAAGAAGATTAGAACCAATTTCACTAACTTGTGATACAATTGTTTTAAAATCATTCTTAATCTTTTTTGCAATCACAATTTGTTTTACACCAAATAATAATGCAATTGCACTTGATACAAAGACTGGATCATCAGCTTGAACACAAATTAAAAAATCATCTTTAGTAATCTTTCCAAATCTTAAATTCTTAATCTTTAAAATCTTTTTAATATTTTCTATAAGTTGATTAATTTTATTTTCAGCAAATAATGATGGATAAACAACCACTAGTGTATCTTCTTTCATCTAATTTATTATTTTTAAGGAGTTTATATTTTACAATATCTCTTAACTCGAGCTAATTTTGATATAATTATAATAGTTGATTATGTAATCAAGTTTATGGGAAAATTTAGTCAACAGGAACTCGATAAAGTAAACAATACATTGTCTACACCTGAGGATTGTTTGAAATGGGCATTTGATAATCTTCATCCTAAACTAGCAAAAGCATCAAGTTTTGGTGCAGAAGATGCAGCAATTGTTGATATGATGTTTAAAATCAATTCTGATTCTAGATTATTTACACTTGAAACTGGTAGATTACCTAAAGAAACTTTTGATGTAATGGATGCGGTTGAAAAACAGTATAATACAAAAATTGAAAAGTTGTATCCTGATCAAAATGAAGTTGAAAAAATGGTTAAAGAAAAAGGTCTAGACTGTTTCTATGAAAGTATTGATAATAGAAAACTTTGTTGTGGCATAAGAAAAGTTCATCCAATGAACAAAATGCTTGCAACACTTGACGGTTGGATTACTGGTCTTAGAAATGATCAAAATCAAAATCGTTCTGAAGCTAAAATGCTTGAAATTGATGAAATGCATGGAGATATTGTGAAAGTTAATCCGCTTGTTGACTGGACTTATGATCAAACATGGGATTATGTAAAATCAAATAATTGTCCTTACAACAAATTACTTGATCAGGGGTATCCTAGTATTGGTTGTGAGCCATGTACTAGACCAATTAAGATCGGTGAAGACATAAGAGCTGGTCGTTGGTGGTGGGAAAATGACACAAACAAAGAATGTGGCCTCCACATGAATCACGACAATTAAATTAATCATACAAAACTGATTCATATTGATTAATGCACACGGTGGAAAGTTAGTAAATCGAATTAAAGATGTTGATCCATCAGGGCTAATGTCAATTGATATTTCTGCAGATTTAGCTAATGATGTAGAAAATATTGCAGATGGAATATTCTCACCACTAGAAGGATTTCTTAATCAACAAGATTTTGAATCTGTTATTTCGAAAGGAAGACTAGTAAATGGTATGGCATGGACTATGCCAACTGTTCTGGATGTTGATGATGACACTGGTAAAAAAATGAAAGATGCAGGTGATGTATTACTTAAAAATCCAGATGGAATAGGAATTGCAATTTTACATGTAGAAGATGTCTACTCTTATGATAAACAAGCTACTATGAATGGAGTTTATGGTACTAATGATGAATCTCATCCTGGTGTTACAAAAACTAATTTAATGAAAGACTTTCTTGTAGGCGGAAAAATTGATTATATTCAAAGACAAAATGAGACTGAAATTAGAAAACATAGAATGAATCCAACACAAACAAGAGAATTGTTTGAAAAAGCAGGATGGAAAACAATAGTTGCATTTCAAACTCGAAACCCTCCACATGTTGCACATGAAATGTTACAAAAAAATGCTATTACAACTCGTGATGGTGTATTTGTAAATCCACTAATTGGTAAGAAAAAGCCTGGTGACTTTAAAGATGAAATTATTGTAAAAGCATATGAAATAATGATTGAAAATTACTATCCAGAAAACAAATGTCAACTAGCAACATTACATACAGAAATGAAGTATGCAGGACCTAGAGAGGCAATTCATCATGCCATCATGCGTCAAAACTATGGCTGTACACATATCATTATAGGTAGAGATCATGCTGGAGTTGGAAAATTCTATGATCCATTTGCAGCACACAAGATATTTGATGATTATCCTGAACTTGAGATAGAACCAATCTTTTTCCCAGCATTCTTTTACTGTAGAAAATGTCTTACATTTACAAATCCAAATGTTTGTCCA
>JABGTD010000050.1 GCA_018647405.1 Nitrososphaerota archaeon
AACCTGAAAACTCCCCAGAACCTGCAAGTACACCAGAACCTGCAAGTACACCAGAACCTGCAAGTACACCAGAACCTGCAAGTACACCAGAACCTGCAAGTACACCAGAACCTGAAACAAAATCATCAAAAAAACCATTTGGTTCAGACGAAAAACCTACGCGAAAATTAATTTTGGTAGGTGTGAAACCTTTGGTCACATATGTGAATTCAACATTAACACAATTATCGACTTTACCTACTGTGACAATTAAGGCGAGAGGTCAACGTATTACTCAGGCTGTAGATGTATCTCAATTCATTATGAAACGTATGCATTCTATTGGTTATAGAATATCTGATGTAAGAATTTCATCTGATGCACTAGAATCTAGAGATGGAAAAACTCGAAATGTTTCCACCATTGAAATTGATATCTCAAAATAATCGTTATAATTTGAATAGAAATTCTATTCCAAAGTAGATTAAAACTACACTCAATCCTATAATTATAATTTTAAAATTTCTTTTTGATAGATAATTTTTTGCTCTTGAAGAAAAGGCGGCGATGGTAAATAACCATGCATAATCCATCCAAATATGAAATAAAAATAAAATCACAATTCCAATAATTCCAAAAATTTGTATTGATTCTGAAATTAGTACCAAACCAATTGTTAACCACCAAATAATAAAAAATGGGTTTAACGCACTAAGAAGAATTCCAGCTACGAATGGTCCTTGACCTGGCTTTGTTTCTAAACTAAATTTCTGTTTTGTTACTGTTCTAATTTGTAACAATGCAAATCCAAATAGTCCAATTGCACCTAATATTGTAATTAAAGTTCTAACCTCTGGAATATTTTCAATTGAAAAAAATCCTACTCCTAACAAAAGTATTAGTGGAAATTCTACGATGGTATGTCCTACTGCAATTTTTATCCCAGAAATTTTCCCTTCACGTAATCCATACAATACATTTGCTGCAAATAATGGGCCTGGTGACATTACACCTGATGCAGAAATTATTATAACTAATCCTAAAAAACCAAATATCTCTTGCATATTGAATTAAATTTAATGTAGATATTAACGATAGATATGGTCGCCTAAATCTTTTGTATTTTGTGTTGCTTGTTGTAGCTGTTCTTCAATAATCTTTGATTCATTTTCTAGTTTTGTTAAGTTACAAGATATACCTGGGATAATTTTAGAAAATGTTTCACATAAATTTGCTGTAGCCTTGAAATCAGGAATCTCTTTATTTGAACTTACTAACAATACAATAACATCTAGTCCTCGGGTTGCTCCTTCATTCAATAATATTCCTGATATGCCTGGAATTGTCGCATGATCTACCATTGTAATTCCACTTTCAACAAGTTTTCCTCTGGCATTTCCTGTTGATGCAACACCAAACACATCTAACTCATTTGATCCTTTTACTGTAATGCTACTAACAATAGTTGAACATTTTTTCTCCTCTGCCCAATCTAACATCATTCTTGCAGCAGCTCTATGCATTGTTACATCAAGAGTAAGAAACGATGAAAATATTCCAACTTTTAGATCCTTATTTACAAATATTCTGGTTGCGTAATTTGGCATGCCGTTTTTTATAATACTGATTGGTGGAAATTTGTCTGAATCAATATTTGCCTGTAACTCAAAATTAGACGTATTAATCAAAGATTCTGTAGCTATGGCACTTGTGATTCCAGAGGATGGGAATCCATTAACGAGTGTACCTCCTTCTAAATTTATTGGCACGATCTCTTTAATTTCAATATCATTAGTCACACTATACTCTATATTTTACATGTAAAATAATTTATGTTTCTAGGAAAACTTTAAACTGTAAGTAATTCACAATTTGACGAATGCCCGAAAAAATTAAAGTTGCATTAGTAGGTTTGGGGAACTGTTTCTCTGGACTTATACAGGGAATTGAATTTTATTCAAAAAACCCTTCTCAGAAGGTTACTGGCATAATACATGAAAATTTACGTGATTATACTATTCATGATATTGAATTTGTTGCAGGATTTGATGTAGGTGCAAATAAAGTCGGAAAACCAATCAATGATGCAATTTATGAATTACCAAATATGGTGAATTGGATTGATAAAAATGATATGCCTAAATCAAACGGAAATGTCTATGAAAGTCCTGCTCTTGATGGTGTTGGCATATGGGTGGAAAATAAGGTCAAACCAATTGAAAGTGGAAAATCTGAATCTGAGATACGTGAAGAAATAATCAAAATTTTAAAAGAAACTGGTGTTGAAATAATAGTTTCATATCTTCCTGTAGGGTCTGAAAAAGCAACTCAATTTTGGGCTCAAGTCTGTTTGGACACAAATACAGCGTTTGTTAATTGCATGCCTGCATTTATTGCATCTGATAAGGAGTGGGCACAGAAGTTCACTGATAAGAACATTCCAATTATTGGTGATGATATTAAGGGTCAGGTTGGAGCAACCATCGTTCATAGAACGCTTGCAAGATTATGTGACGAGCGTGGAACAAAGATAGAAAAAACTTATCAGATTAATGTTGGTGGAAATACAGATTTCCTTAACATGAAAGAACAAGAACGTCTTATTAGTAAAAAAATCTCAAAAACTGAGAGTGTTCAAAGTCAACTCACTGATAGATTAGATGATGATAATATCTATGTGGGACCTTCAGACTTCATTCCTTTCTTAGGTAATACAAAACTCATGTTCATGAGAATTGAAGGTAGACAATGGGCAAACATTCCGTACAATATGGAAGTTCGTTTAGAAGTTGATGATAAGGCAAATTCTGCTGGAATAGTTATTGATGCTATAAGACTTGCAAAAATTGCACTTGATCGTGGTTTAGGTGGTCCAATCATACCTGCATCTGCATATTTAATGAAACACCCAATACAACAAATGACAGATCCTATTGCAAAAACTGAAATTGAAAATTTTGTAAAAGGCGAATAACCGCTCTAATCTTATTCATAACACTACAAAGTTTGTTACCAAAGTCAAAATTACTTGTTCATGTTAATTATGCAACTCTATGTACTATGATCTGTAATGGTTCATGTAAAAAAAGTTGAGATTTTTGGTTTCAAATCGTTTGGATTCAAAAACACGATCGTAGATTTTGAACCTGGATTGGTATCGATTTCTGGACCAAACGGTTCTGGTAAAAGTAACATCTTAGATGCAATCACTTTTGCACTTGGGGAAAATAGAGCAAAGATAATGCGTGCACCAAATTTACGTGGTCTTATGCATGATGTTGAGGGTGCGGCAAGACGTGGACCAAAAATGGCTAGAACTAGTGTTCATTTTGATAATCTAGATAGAAAAATTCCTGTTGATTCTGATATTGTTACAATTACACGAGAGATGAATGACAAAGGAGACAACATTTACTATCTTAACAAAAAGAAAGTTCAACGTTCAAAAATTCTAGATCTCATGGAAATTGCAAATGCAGGTCTAAATCAAATTAATAACGTACAACAAGGAACTGTTACTCGAATTTCTGAAATGACTTCTGAAGAAAAAAGAATTGTCATAGAGGATTTAATTGGTCTTTCTGCTTTTGATGAAAAGAAAAAGGAAGCAGAAAAGCAATTGACAGATGCAGATCATAAATTAGAAATTGCAATGGCTAAGATGGGAGAAGTAAAGAAAAGAATTGATGAATTAGAAGAAGAACGAAATAAAAAACTTCGATATGACCTTCTTGAACGTGAATTAAATCGTTATCGTGCAATATCTGCTGCAACAAATCTAAAAACAATCCAATCTGAAAAAATATCTAAAGATAAGACGTTAAACTCATTAAATTTTGAAATAAAACATCTCGAAGAAGAACGGACTGATCTTAGGAAAGATGCTGCGGAGATTAGAGCCCAAAAAACAAAATTCATGGATGAAGTTAATGCATATAATAAATCAAAATCTGAAATAGAGACAAAATTAAGTTATGAAAGACGAAAATTTGATGAAGCAGATAGCCTAATCAAAACAAGTACTAATCGCCTAACTGAAATTAACTCCAATCTTCCAAACCACAAAATAAATCTTGATAATTTACAAATACAAAAATCATTTTCTGAATCTCATATATCTTATTTTAAGGATAAAATAAATAATCTTCGTGAAACTGAAAAATCATTTGATGAGAAAACAAACACTCTCCGAATTCAAAAAACTGAAGCATTACGAAAACAATCTCAAGTTATAACTCAAAAACATGATGTTGATCTAAAAATTCAACGTCTAACTGATAAAATTACTAAAACAAAACTGGGAGTTGGGGAATATGAATCTGGATCTTCACTTGCAACTGAAAAACTTTCATCTAATCAGGAAAAACTTGATTCACTTTTACAGAGTCTTGAAACATTAGATAAACAAAAAATAAAACTTGAACGTATAGTTGATAATCATAAAGCATCTATTTCTGAAATTAATTTAAGAATAAAAAAATTTACTGATGATAAAACAAGATCTGAAAGTGATATACATGAATTATCTGAACTTATAGATGCATCATCTAAAGGTGCAAATAAATATGAAACAAAAATTAAATTTGCAAAAGGAATAATGCATGAAGATTATTCAATATCAAAGCTCAAACATAGTACACAAGATTTTGGAATAGAAGGATTAGTGTATGAAATACTTTCATGGGATAAAAAATATGAACGTGCATCTCTTGCAGTTTGTTCTAATTGGATAAAAGCTGTAGTTGTAAAAGATTTTGAATCTCTTATTTCTCTTGCAGAATTTGTTACAGACAAAAAACTACCAAAACTCAAAATTATTCCGTTAGAATCAATTCCTGAAGTAAAAATCGAATGTCCAAAACAAAATGGTGTTTTGGGTATATTATCTGATTATATTAAATGTGAACAAAAATTTTTACTGCTAAAAAATTTTCTTTTTGGAAATGTGGTGTTAGTTGAATCACGAAATACTGCAATTCAATTATCAAAATCAGGTTTCAAAACAATTACCATATCTGGCGAATATTTTGAAGCAAAAACCACCTCTGTTACTATTGACAATAATTCAAAAATCTCAAAACTGACCAAAATTATTAACATGAGTGATTCTGTTGAAGGACTTCAACAAATGATTGCAGCACTAAGGCAAACGGTCACAAAAAAGAAAAATCGTGCAAAAAAGCTGGATTTACTCATAAAAAACTATGAAAAAAGACTATCTTTGTCTGAAGTTGGAATGACTACTACTATCAACAGTCTCTCTGAACTAAAAACTAGAATAGATCAAATATCAAATAACCGAAAATCATTCGAATCAAGAATTAATCAATTACGACGAACACAAGAAAGGTTTTCACGAGAATTAATTAATCGTAAATCTCATCTGGAATCTTTAGAATCTCAAATTAAACTTGTCAGAGATAATTATGCGGAACCTCAAATGGATAGAATCGCAAATGAGATTACACTTGTTAATGAGGAAATAGTTGGACAAGATAAAAAATTAGCACCTATACATAGTGAACTTAAACAAAAGCAATCACGTCTTGCTGAGTTAATGGCTCATGATACAAAAATTACTGCTGAAAAGAAAAATCTTCAGCAAACATGTTCATCTATGAGCCAAGAAAAATATCATTTAGAAGTTGATGTACGTCGTGCAACAAAAGATAATGAAACAGCTGAATCCGAACTTATCAAATTACGTGATGATGAGCAAAAACTTATTTCAACTTCAGGCACCTCTGTAGAAAAAATGTCTGAATTTGATACTAGTCTTGAAAATTTAAATTCTAAGGAACGAGATTCAACAAAAGAAATCACTTCCCGTGAAAGAAACACTGATGCATTGAATCGCGATATTACTGATCTACGTCAAAAAGAATCAAAAATAACATCTCTTCTTGCTACCTTTGGATTTGATAATACTATAGAAGTATTTGACGTTGAATCTACCATATCCGCACTTGAATCTGAACAAAATCGTATAAAAAATTCTCTTAATGCTGGTGCCCCATTACAATATGTTGAAATTTCAAATGGTTACAAATCCTCATCATCTAAAAAGAATATGCTTGAAAGAGAACGTAATACAATTGTTGCATTTATTGAATCTGTAGAAAAGGATAAGAGGCAAACATTCCTTGATGCATTTGACACTGTTGATACTCAAGTAAGAGATGCATTCTCAAAGATGACAGGTGGGTCTGCATGGTTGGAACTTGAAAATGAAGATGATATTTTTAATTCTGGATTAAATTATTTGATTCAGTTCCCCGGAAAACCAAAAAGAGAATCAACATCAATTAGTGGTGGTGAAAAAACTTTGGCTGCAACAGTCTTTGTGTTGGCACTTCAAAAACTAAATCCATCTCCATTCTATCTGTTTGATGAAGTTGATGCACATCTTGATGCACCAAATACTGAAAAATTATCTAATATCATAAAAGAAAGATCTGAAGGTAGTCAATTCATTATGGTCTCACTCAAAGACTCTGTTGTAGAAAAGGCACGTCTAATTTATGGTGTATTTCCAAAACATGGAGTATCTCATGTTGTAAAATACAAAGATAAGAGATTGTTATCTTCTCTGGAAAGTCAACAATAGTTATTTTTCTGATAATTTCTTAATGTATTCTATAATTCCTGTATAATCCATCTCTCCTAATCCTGCATTTTTTGCATCAGAGTAAACTTTTCTTGCAAGTTTAGCCATAGGTAATTCTATATTGCATGAATCTGCTGCATCATTAATTGTATCAAGATCTTTTTTCAAGTTTGAAAGAGTAAATGTTGGTTCATAATTTTCTTTGATCATCTTATAGGCTTTGCCTTCACTCATACCTGTTTTAAAATAAGTTGAATTCAAAACTTTCAAAAAAATCTCTGGATCAAATCCTGCTTTCTCTGTCAATGTAATTCCTTCTGAAAGCGATAATGCAAGCATTGAAATTTGTAAATTCATTGCAAGTTTGATTGAATGCGCCGTACCGGTATTTCCCAAGTAAAATGATTGTTCTGCTATTGAATCAAAAACTTTTTTAAATTTTTCAAAAATTATTTTTTCCCCTGATGCCATTAATACTAATTTTCCCTTAATTGCAACATTTGGACCCCCCATAACTGGAATTTCTAAGTAATCGATACCTGTTTCAGTAACTTTTTCTGAAATTTCTTTGGTTGAATTTGGATTCACTGTACTCATATCTGCAATACACATTCCATCATGCATTCCTCCCATTAGTCCTGAATTTCCAAAAACAATATTATTTACTGCATCTGCATCTTTTACTACTATTATCACTAAATCCGAATTCTCTGCAACATGTTTTGGTGATTCAACAACTATTGCTCCATTTTTTTTAAGATTTTCAGTTTTTTCTTTAGTTCTATTAAAAACTGTTATTTCATAACCTACATCAAGTAAATGTAATCCAACTGCTTCGCCTAACATTCCTGTTCCAATAATGCCAATTTTCATTATCTTCTTTCTTCCTCTACTAATTTCCAATCACCTTTCCCAATTCTTGGTGCGGTGAATTTTAAATGACCAATTATTCTATCTCCTTTTCTAACCATTGCAAAATCAGCTTTTTTTGTACTGTAAACTTTCTCTTTAGCTTTGTATCCTCCTTCTATTACTTTGACTCTAAATTTTTTACTTGCTTTAACGATTAAACTTCTTGCTGTCTTTACCTCTCCCATCCATGAAAACATCTCAAACGTACCAAAATTTTCTGTTTTTATCACGTAATCATACAACCTTGCTTCAAATTTCAGTTTTCGTTTCTTTGCTTCTTCATTAAGCCATTGTACAAGTTCGTCTCCTGAACCATTCTCTGAACCAAAAGTTTCCGATTCTCTCATGAATTATCATTAATTTTACTATACATGAAGTTATCTTGGCGGTCCCCATGTTTCTTCAATAGTGGTTTTTCCATTTTCAGTATAAACAAAATATTTTTTCCCACATCTAAAGCACTGCCAGATAAATTTCCCTTCTTCTTTTTTTTGATACTGCATAGGCAAAAAACAGGTGGTACAATCAAGTGATTCTGGTATTTCTGTAGAATCGATTACAGGTAATTTCTTTTTTTCCTTTTCTTCCATTGTCTTTTTAATTATGATTTTTAGATATAGTTATCTTGTTTGAATAAAAATATATGATTTTAATTTAAGTTAAATAATTTCAAATATCTGTAATTAGTATCCTCTTGCAAATAGTGGTTTAATGACGCTCTGATTTGAACATTTAATGCATTTTGAATTTGTATCATTTGCATCCTCTGTTATTACTCTCACATCTGCACTAGTTTCTTCCTTAATTTTTTCTTCACATTCTGGATTATCACAAATTGGAGCTTTAATCAGTCGTCCTTTTTCCAATTCCTTCTTAAAATCATCATATGTATTGACTTCTACGGTTCTATCTTCTAAAATCTTTTTAGCATCTAAAAACATATCATCATGAATTTTATCCAATTCTGAAACTACTCGTTCAACAAGACCTGTAATCTGTTGATCATCTTTTTGACGATTATGTCTTCTAGCAAATGTTACTTGATTTTTTTCCAAATCCTTTGGCCCAATTTCAATTCTTAATGGAATTCCTTTCATCTCCCAATCATTAAACTTGAAACCTGGTGTAAGCTGTTCTCTATTGTCAACTTGAACTCTAATTTTAGCATCTTGTAATTTATTTCCAATTTCTTTTGATATTTTTTGAATTTTTTCTTTATCTTCATCTGAATAGTAAATTGGAATTATAATTACTTGAATTGGTGCTACTCTTGGAGGTAAAACTAATCCCTTATCATCTCCATGAACCATGATCATTCCTCCTATCAATCTCCATGAAACTCCCCATGATGTTTGCCATGCATAATTTTTCACATTTTCTTTATCTGCGTATTTAACCTCAAATGGTTTTGAAAAATTCTGTCCAAGAAAATGCGATGTGCCCATTTGTAATGCCTTACCATCTGGCATTAGTGACTCCATAGTGAATGTGTATACAGCTCCTACAAATTTTTCTTTCTCTGATTTTTTTCCAGTAATTACTGGAATTGCCAATTCTTCTTCCACTGTTTTTTTATACAATTCTAAAATATCTGTAACTTCTTTTTGTGCTTCATCACTGTTTGTATGAACTGTATGTCCCTCTTGCCATAGAAATTCTGATGTTCTCAAAAATGGTTTTGTTGCTTTAATCTCTGCTCTTAATGCTGTATTCCAAAAATTAATTTTTAATGGTAAATCTCTCCAACTTCTAATCCATTTTGAAAATAATGTGTAAGCTAAAGTTTCTGAGGTTGGTCTCAATGCTAATCTATCTCCAAGTTCACCTTCTCCTGATTTAGTTACCCAAAATACTTCTGGATTAAATCCTGCAAAATGATCTTTTTCTTTTGTTAAGAGTGACTCTGGAATTAAAGTTGGTAAAAATCCATTTCTATGACCTGTCGCTGCAAATTTTTTATCAAGTGATGATTTTATTGATTCCCAAATTGAATATCCATCTGGTCTTAAAACAATCAATCCTTTCACTGGGGCATAATCTACAAGCTCTGATTTTATGACTGTCTGTGTATACCATTCACTAAAATCATCTGTTTTTTTTACGGTTATTCCAATCTCTTTTCCCATTTGAAAAGACAAGAATTTTGTAATTATTTAGTCTTGTTTCTAGACCTATGAAACCTAGAATTATATTGAAAATCACACATTAAGAAGATATGACAAAACAAGATCTTCTTAGTATTGTTGAAAAAATTATTTCTTTAGATCCTCAAATGAGATTTGCGTCTATAATTGATCTAAAGGGTAACATTGTTGAAGGTATAATGAAAACTGGTAAAAACTCACTTGAAACACAGCATCAAGAAGAAAATTTCTGTAAACAGGTATCTCAAAGACGTAAAATGAGAAAAGAATTTGATCGACCTCTTGGGAAAGTAAGATACGTTCATGTTGAGCGTGAAAAAGTTACTCAGTTTGTTATTTACACCACAAGAAAAACTATTTTTGTTACGATGGAACCGGAATTAACAATACAACGTAAAATGAAAATTGTTTCTCAAATTAAGCGAATTACTGTTAATCTTTGAGTGCATCGCCTTTACACAAGACGCTTCCCATAACTCTGCTTTGAAAATTTGGACAAACAAAACATTGAATGAAATGAACCTCATCTTTTAAGACTGGGCATTCAACAAATTCTTGTTTCATTTTTTTTAGCATTTTTGGGCTAACTCCTTTCAACTTCAATTTACCTTTCTCGTCCATCATTCCGCCTTCTTTCAGAATTTCTTTTACATCGTTTGGAAGTTTTTGTCGTCCTTCTCTTGCTTGGACTTTTACTTCGTATTTGTGTTCTAATTCGTCAACCATGGTAAAATTTCCATAAAGGCTGATTTATTACTAGCTATTGCAGATCGGATTGTTTTGTTTCAACTTTTATATGATGAACTTTTTTTGTGAAAATAGAAAATAATTGCTAGCAATTTTTGATGTTGAAGGGGTATTGTATGATGCAGAGTATCTGCCAATTCTTGCTGAAAAAATTAACAAAGAAAAGGAGATTTGGGATATTACAAAAAAAGGCATTCAAGGCTCAATAAATTGGGAAGATGGATTAACTAAACGAGTTGAACTTTTGAAAGGTATTGATTTTGAAACTTGTAAACAAGTTGCTGACTCTTTACCTATAATGACTGGTGCACGGGAAGCTTGTAAAACTCTAAAAGATGCAGGATGGAAAATAATGGCTGTATCTGGTGGGTTTACTATTATGACTGATAGATTAAAAGATGAACTAAATCTTGATCATGTCTATACCAATGAATTGATATTCAAGGATGGGAAACTTGACAGTGTAACAATTAATGTTGATTCAGATAAAGCAAAATCTGCTAGAGTAAAAATTGAAGAATGGAATATTCCTAAAGATGAAATTGTAGTTATTGTTGATGGTGCTAATGATATAAAATTATTTGATATATGTAATCTTGGTATAGCATATCGTGCACAAGATATTGTCAAAGATCTTGCAACTACTACTTTAGAAGAAAAAGATCTTACAAAAATAATTCCTATAATCAACCAACATTATTCCATGGATCTCCCTATTCCTGTATCATCATAGGATTGAAAAAACTCAATTATGGCAAATTTTTCTATTAACTATTGAGCTTACAAATAACACCAATTCATTTAAAAAATGACATTCAACCTAAAGATGATTTAGTTGACCTTTTGCTATCTTCTTCTAAAACATCTCTTGAAAACGGCAATGTGTTGGTAATTTCACAAAAAATCATATCAAAACATGAAGGTCGTGTTGTAAATCTAGATTCTATTATTCCTTCTGAATTATCTATTGGAATTGCATCTGCATATGATAAAGATCCAAAATTAGTTCAAGCCATTTTATCTGAATCAGAACGAATTGTTAGAATGGAACATGGAGTAATAATTGTTCAAACTAATCATGGTTTTATTTGTGCAAATGCAGGAATAGATGAAAGCAATGTAGAAGATGGTTATGCTACATTACTCCCGAAAGATTCTGATAAATCTGCACAAGAAATAAGATTAAAAATTTTACAACAAACTGGAAAAAAGGTGGCAGTAATAATTTCAGATACATTCGGTCGTCCTTTTAGAATGGGGCAAACTGATCATGCCATTGGTGTATCTGGTATTGATGCCATCTTACACTATGAAGGTACACCTGATACCTTTGGTAAAATTTTACGAGTTACTGCAACTGCTATAGTCGATGAACTTAGTTCTGCAGCAGAACTCGTAATGGGTAAAACTAAAAAATGTCCTGCTGCAATCATCAAAAATTTTGAATTTAAAGAAAATACTGGAAATATTCGGAGCATACTTCGTTCAAAAGACGAAGATCTATTCAGATAATTAATAAAAAGTAAAATCTTACAAAAAATGTTAGAAATGTTACGTACTGAACTTCATTGTCATAATGTCTATTCAAACGGTCATGTGGGTGATTTGGAACCTCCTTTTGATTCAAACGTGACAATAAATGATCAATTAGAAAATTCATTAAAATCAAAACTTGATATATTATTTGTAACAAATCATAATACCTTAGATGGCTTCAAACAAATAACTGATTATAAAAACAACCATGAAAAATTCTCAAATCTAAAAGTGTATCCTGCTGTAGAGGTAACTACTGACAAAGAGGCACATGTTCTTGTTTACGGTTTACAAGACGAAATAAAATCAAACCAATCTATAGATCAAATTCTTGATGCCGCTAAATCACAAGATGCTGTAACAATTGCTCCTCATCCTTTTAGTTTGGTTGATGCTTTACGTGATGATTCATTGAAATGTGATTTGTTTGAAATTTTTAATAGTTCAAACGTTGATATCTATTCTAATAAAAAAGCAGAAATTTTTGCAAAAGAAAATAATTTGTTAACAACCGCTGGAAGTGATTCTCACGTTGCATCTACTATTGGACGATGCATCAATTTGATAAATTCTGAAAACAATCTTGATGATGTCATATCTGCAATGAAAAAAGGTAAAATTTCTATCGAAAAAACTGAATATATCACACGTCATGAAATCTTAGAGCATATTCAGTATAAAATTGAAAATTCTAAAGAATACATAGATCAATATGTACAAGAATTTTACCCTAAGTATTCTTGGTTGTTTAATATGATGTACAGATCATACATGTTTACTAAAAAATCACTAATCTGGGATGCAACTTTGAAGATTGCATTATTTGGATTACGAAGAATTTCATATAAGATAAATTTTAAGGGATATGATCCATCTACCTTTAAAACTCGTGATATCCCTACAATTACAAAAATGATATTTTAATCTCTGTAGGTAATTCTAAAAAGAACTAGATTTTAATATAGAACTATTAATTTTTTATTAGATAGAAATGTCTGAACCCGAAAAAACTCTAGATGTGAGAGGATTATACTGTCCCTCACCTGCAATGCAAACTGTAGTTGAGCTTTCAAAACTACGGGTTGGTCAAACACTCCTTGTATTGGCTGATGATCCTGCTGCTGAAGATGACATTTCAGACTTGTGCAGAACTCGTGGCCATGAACTTGTGGAATTAAAAAAGAATGGTAGTGATTTAGAATTTACAATTAAAAAGATAAAGTAATTTTATTTTTGTTCTGATAAATATTTGTCAACATCAATTGCTGACATACATCCAAATCCTGCTGCTGTAACTGCTTGTCTGTACCTATGATCATGAACATCTCCTGCAGTAAATACTCCTTTTACACTTGTTTCTGTATTTTGTTTTTGAATAATGTATCCATTTTCATCCATTTCTAATTGATTCTTGAATAATTCTGTGTTTGGTTCGTGACCTATTGCTACAAATACTCCTCCCATTTCCAAGGTTTTATTCTCTCCAGTTTTTGTATCTTTTAGAATTATTTGTTGCACTTTTTGCTCACCTTTGATATCTTCAATTTTACTATTCCAGTGAACTTCAATATTTTCATTACTTAGTGCACGGTCTTGCATTATTTTGCTTGCTCTGAATTCATCTCGTCTGTGGATAATGTGAACCTTTGATGCAAATTTTGTAAGAAATATTGCCTCTTCCATACATGTATCTCCTCCACCTACGACTGCAATGTTTTGATTTCTGAAAAATGCGCCATCACATGTTGCACAATATGATACCCCTTTACCGCTGAATGTTTGTTCTCCTTCTATTCCAATTTTTCTTGGCGTTGCACCGGTACATACTATCACAGCTTTTGCTTCATACTCTTCTGAGCCTGTTAAAACTTTGAATGGTTTAGCACGAAAATCAACATTTACAACAACATCATCAATAATTGTGGTATTCATTCTTTCTGCTTGTTTTCTCATGGTCAACATTAAATCTGGACCCATTATTCCTTCATCAAATCCGGGATAATTTTCAACATCTGTCGTATTCATTAATTGACCCCCTGGCAAAAGTCCTGAAATTATCAGTGTATCGTGTCTTGCTCTTGAACAATAAATCCCTGCAGTGTATCCTGCAGGTCCTGCACCGATTATAATTACATCATATGCTGTCTTTGATTTTTTTGGAAAATCGGGAGTCTTTGGTTCATCGTTTGAACCTTTATCTTCCATAACCAATGAACTATCATCACCTGACATCATAATAATTTACTCTATGATTATAATTTAAATCAATTTAGATTTATCAAGATCTCATTGTGTTTTTTACATAATTTACTTATTTCAAGTTGTGAGAACAAAAGATCTTTTTGCCAATGAGAGTTATTCAATCTACATTCAATATCTTCACAAAATGATTCTCCTGTTATATTGTAAAAAATAACTTGTAAGAGATACCCTTCTAAAATTTTGGTTAGTCTTTTATCGTTATATTCTAAAAATTTTTCTTTGTACTTTTCTTTAGCAGATTTTATGTCCAAACCTTGTGTTTTTAACTTCATTACTTCAAAATAGTATTCTTTTGGTTTTGCGGGGGCTTCCACTATTCCAGTAGTAGAAATAATTGAAGGATTAGCACAAATCACTGCTCTTGCATGATATCTTTTATTATTTTCATCAAATGTACATGTTAGTCTATTTGTTAAGACAATATGTAATACTTGATTATCTACATGGAGATACCTGAGAATCTTTTGTAATTCAAAACCATCGTACATGAAAACCTGACTTATTTCTTGAGCATTTTCAACTTTTATTGTTGAATCCATCAATGAAGAATCTCTACATAATTTCTCTTCAAATTCAATCTCCGTATCACTTGGGGTATATTTTAAAAATGAGTTTTTTATATCTGTAATTCGAATATCTGATAATTCTTTGATATTTTTAAGACTAAATTCTTTGAAAATATTCTCTTTTATTTCGACTTTAAATGGAAAATTATTTTCTATAAATTTTTTTATTTTTTCAATATTAATTTCTGAAATTGCGGGTTCTTTGTATAATATTATTTTTTTAAAGTTCAAATAGATTATTTTGGAATCTTATTATCGAATTCTTTAATCTTTTGATCAGTTATTTCTGCTGCTTTTTTGCCAGAGTATAACATTGACCCAAATGTTGGTCCCATTCTTGCTAATCCATAAGTCTCTGTAACTGACATTCCTGCGGCAACTAATCCTGGGTATACTTCTCCAGTTTTATGTACTACATGTTCTTCTCCATCTTCCACCCACATTGGATCCATTCCTTTCCATTCTACTAATTGTCTGTCAACTAGTCTTTTCACTGCAACTGAATCATGACCTGATGCATCAATAATCATTTTTGCTTCTAATGCAACAGGATCTACACATGTGATGTTTCTTGGTAGTGCTGAAACTGGCATCCAATTTACAACAATTCCTGCAACTCTTCCATGTCTCATTACTAAGTCATCGAATTTTGTTAGATTCAAAAATTTCACTCCAGCATCACATGCTGCTCCAATTAATTTAGAAACTGCATGTGGACCTGGTGTAAGGTACAATCCTTCGCCTACTTTTTTGTAAGGAATTCCTATCTCATCCCAAATTTTTTGTGCTGGTGCACGTACTGTTACTGGGTTCATCATGTAACCTCCAAGCCAATATCCGCCACCTAGATAGTTATTTTGCTCAATGACTAAAACCTTGTAACCCATTAATGATAATTCTCTAGATGCAGTTAGTCCTGCAGGTCCGGCTCCTATAATTATTATATCACTTTCTGCTCTATCTTGTAAAACATCGTAAAACTCTTTTGCAATTGCTCTGGTAATTTCTACTTCTTTTGCATCTGCAAAAATTTTCTCTGGTCTTTGTTCATTAACTGATTCTTGCATGGATTTTTTCATTCTCAAACTCATTAATAGCTTTGGGTATTTTTCTTCAAAATTAGGTCATACTAACACAAACCGGCAAAAATGTATACTTTGTTTAATCGATGTGTGTAACTTTACCCATATCAAAAACTTATAACTACACTGCGATCAAAAAAAAGATAGATGGCACAACAGCTAAGACCATCAAAACCGGCTGATAAACAGTCAAAGATTGATTGGTCCAGAAGACAAGAAGCAGAAAATTTTGCTGAAACCGTGAAGCTATTCCGACAAGGCAAGATTGATCATGACATGTTCCGTAGATTTCGTCTACAACATGGAGCATACGGTACACGTATGACTGATGATTATGCAATGGTAAGGATCAAAGTTCCTGCAGGGCAAGTGTATCCAAATCAATTAGAAAAAATTGCTCAGTTAAGTGAGATGTATTCTATTGGTAGTGCGCATTTTTCAACTCGTGAAAACATTCAACTTCATTGGGTAATACTTGAAGATGTTTCTGAAATAATGCAATCACTTGCTGATGTTGGAATGACATCTCGTGAAGCATGTGGAAATACTGTACGAAATGTAATGTGCAGTCCTATGTCGGGTGTTTGTAAAGATGAAATTTTTGATACAACTCCATATGCATTAGCAATTGCAAGATTTATGCTTAGAAATCCAATATGCCAAGGACTTCCACGTAAATTCAAATTCAATTTTACATGTTGTGAAAAACATGGAATGATACGAATTGTCGACGTTGGTCTTTTACCTCAAATTCAAGAAATTGATGGAGAAAAAAGAAAAGGCTTTAAAATTTTCTTAGGTGGTGGATTGGGAAACCGTTCATTTGTTGGACATCAATTAGAAGATTTCACTCCTGTTGAAGATTTACTTTACACCTCGATGGCTGTGATTAGAATTTTTGATAGAATGGGTGACAGAAAGAATCTATCTAGAAATAGAATGCGTTATTTAGTAAATGACCTAGGCTGGGAAAAATTTCAAAATCTTGTCTTAAAAGAAAGAGCTGTTGTAAAAGCTACTCAATCTGTGATTGTCAAATTAAATATTGATGATAGTGTAAATGAGATTCAAAGACCAATATCTGTAGATGATGAATCTGCTTCTGTTCCTGATGGATATGCAAGATGGCAAAAAACTAATGTTGAAAAACAGTCTCAATCTGGTTTTAATTCTGTATTCATTGGTTTGGAGGCTGGCGATATCACAGCTAATCAATTGCGAAGTGTTGCAGAAATTATCCGTGATTATTCTGCTGAGGGTTTTGCTAGAAATGGATTTTCACAAAATATTGTAATTCGTTATGTTCATGATGATGATCTCAAATCAATGTATTCCAAATTAATTGAAACTGGTCTTGCTAAAACCGGTTCATTAACAATGGCATCTGCAGTAGGATGCTCTGGTACCACATCTTGTAATCTCGCATTAACCAATTCTCATAGATTGGCAAAAGAGGTACAAAGAAAATTCTTAGAATTAAATTTTGATGATGATGATGACTTGAAAGATTCTACTATCAAAATTAGTGGATGTCCTAATTCTTGTGGGCAACATCAAATTGCAACAATTGGATTCTATGGAGGTGGCGGTAGACATGGAACTGACATGTTTCCAAATTATACGATGTCATTAGGAGGTAAATTTGATGAAGATGCAATGCTTGGTCACCATACAGCTCGTATTCCTGTAAAACGTATAATTCCTGTAATTCTAAAAATCATTGAATTGTTTAAAGAAAATAAGCAGTCTGATGATACCTTAGCTAAATGGATTGATAGGGTTGTTAATGGAAACGAATCCTCAAAAATTACCGGTGTTGAAGATATCAAAAAAGCAATTGCACCTATCATAGTTCCGCCAAATATCGAAGATGAACCTGATTTCTATATGGATTATGGAAGTGATACTAACTATCACACCGTAACTGGAAAAGGTGAATGTGCTGCATGATTGATTCTGATATTCCTATAATTAATTCAAAAATCCTTCATGAAAAAATTCAAGAAAACTTAATTCGAATTGTTGATGTTAGACGAGAGCAAGAATATCAGCAAGGTCATATAACAAATGCAGTAAATCTTCCTCTAGCAAAACTTCTTGCTGACGATAGTTCAGAATCAATACAAAAAATTGTACAAGATTTGGGAATCTCTGATGACACTCCTGCCGTAATTTATGATGATACATTTGGCGCGTTATCTTCTAGAGTTGTTTGGGCTTTACAATACATTGGACATAAAGATGTAAAATTATTGGATGTAACATTTTCACAATGGAAGGATCTTGGATATGAACTCTCTACTGAAGTACCTGAGATTAAAACTGCAACTCACTCTGTAAAAATTAATCCTGAAATTATGGCTACTGCTGAATATCTTGAAAAAGTTAAAGAAAACAAAAATGTCGTAATAATTGATAATCGTGAGCGTCTAAATTATCTTGAACAACATATTCCTGGTGCGATAAACATTCCATATAGAACCCTTGCAAGCGATGGGAAAATACTTAGAACCAAAGAGGGTATGAAAAATCTTTTAAAAAATCGAGGTATTTCTGAGGATGCAGAAATAATCACATATTGTGGAAGTGTGGGAACCTTATCCGGATTAGCATATTATGCACTAAAATCAATAGGTGTGCCAAATGTCAAACTATATGTTCATTCTTTCAAGGAATGGAAAAGTCTTGAAAAACCAATCGATAAACAAGAAAATGCCAATTATTGGGATCTTTCTGCAGAGTGATATAAAATGAAAGATATCAATGATGTAATGCCAAAGGTTCCAAATATGAAATGGGGTGCATTGCTTAACAAAAAACCTACCAACAAAAAAATCGAAGAATTAAACAATCTGCTTCCTCATAATGGACGTTGGCATACTGTCTATGAAGAAGATGATGTATCAATAATAGATGGAATCCCAATTATCAAAAAAGAAAAAGATTCTATGACTTAATTTTGTGGAACGTTTGCTCTTAATTTCTTTGTAACTGTAATTTCCATATTCTCAAATAATTCTAACATTTTCTTTTTGTTATCGGTTAGGTAATCTTTGCCTTTATCGTCTAATCTAATTTTGAATAATCTTATCTCTCTATGTTCATCTAAAAATTCTTCAATCATTTGTTGACCGCATTTTGCTGGATTGATATATGCATCAAAACTATCCACTGTTTTTTCTAAATCTTCATTTTCTATTGCAGACATTGTTGTTTGAACTGCCAATCCAATTTCTTTTAGACTTTTAACAGGTGTTGGAATTTTTCCCATTTCTTTTGGACCAAGTAAACCTCGTCTCTTTGCACCAAGTTTTTTTGCAACATCTGGAATCAAATCGTAAATTGGAATAATCTGGTTAAATCCCTGTCTCTTTTCATTTTTTACAACTACTCCTTTCAAAATTAATTCATCTAATCCTTTGATTGTATCCTCTTTTCCTAGGAATGTTGTCCACACAATTGCTCCAATTGTGTGATATCCTTGTCTTAATGATTCAATCAATACAACTTCAATAATTCGTTTAAAGCCCTCTTCTGATCTTACATTCACGAAGTCTTTGTCTTTGACTGCTTTTCTTGCATTTTTAACATCAATTTCAATTGAGCGTTTTAATGCTTCTAGTGAATCTGGAACTTGATTCAACATTGAAAGATAACATCCTTTGTTGTACCATGCCATGCCATATGTTGGGTCTGAATCTATTGCTTTTTCAACACAGTCTAATGCTTTAGCATAATTCTTTTTTTCATAATTTACTAATGACTTTAAGTTCCATGCTTCTGGATTCGTTACATCAATATCTAAAATTTTATCATAAACTCTCATTGCTTCTGAATGATCATCTAAATGAAATCGTGAATATCCTAGTTTGAGCATCGCTTCTACATCGTTTGGATCTGCTCTTAGTATCATCTCAAAATTTTCTACAGCTTCTTCCAACTTTTCATCTGCCATCAAATTGATGCCTTTTTTGAAAAGTCTATCTCGTTGATAATTTACATTTGTTAGACTTGTTTCGTCTTTTTTACTTAGAGATGTATTTTTTTTATTATCCTTCATAAATTAGATTTCTACATTTAACGGATAAATATTAAGCTGCTACTAGTTCCAAATCTACGCCTAATGGGCTAGAAAATGTAAATAAATACTAGATATTGAAAGAAATGATTATGCCGTCATCTGAACACTTTGCTGTTAAAGGTCAATCTCCATACAAACAAAAAAACGGTGTATTTGAAGTAGAGTTTGCTATTACTGAAGCAAAACCCACCGGCGAACAAATTGCACAAAAATCATTTCTTCCAATTTGGCGTGAAAAATCTCACCTCAATATTAAAAATGGAGAATTTGAGGCTACATTAGGCTCTCAATCAAATCCCTTACCTGAAAAAATTTCTACATTTACCACTGTTTGGATAATACTTGTTGATCAATTCTCATCCGTTGGTTCATCATTTGAATTTCAAGTTCCTGAAACAATGAGACAGGTTCATGAAAAACCAAAATCAGATTCAACTCCATCGAAAACAAAACAAATACCACGCGCTTCTAGCGCTGGTGTAAAAGGTCCTGCAGGTCAACCTGGTCCTGATGGCGACAAAGGAGACAAAGGAGACAAAGGTCCTGCAGGTGACAAAGGTCCTTCAGGACAAAAAGGTGTTACGGGAGACAAAGGAGACAAAGGAGACAAAGGACCTCCAGGTCTAAAAGGTGGTACCGGAGACAAAGGAGAAAAAGGGCTAACGGGTGATAAAGGAGACAAAGGTGAACAAGGAAGTCGTGGATTACTTGGCGACAAAGGTTCTACTGGGGCTCAAGGTCCATCTGGAGATAAAGGATTAACTGGGTTACGTGGTGATAAAGGAGAAAAGGGTTCTACAGGTCCTCCAGGTGTTCAAGGAGACAAAGGAGTTCCTGGTCCTGTTGGTGAAAGAGGTGACAAAGGTGTTACTGGTCCAATGGGGGAGAAAGGTCCAACCGGTCCACAAGGTCCACAAGGAGAAAAAGGCAAGATTGGAATCACAGGCCCCATTGGTGAAAAAGGTCCACGTGGTCCTCAAGGTACTCCTGGCGACAAAGGAATAACTGGCGTTCCTGGTCCACAAGGTGACCGTGGAACAATTGGTCCACAAGGTGAACAAGGTCCTCCTGGTTTAACCGGCGACAAAGGTCCACGTGGTCCACAAGGAATTCAAGGTCCACAAGGTGAACAAGGAAAACAAGGTTTGCTAGGTCCATCTGGCGACAAAGGTTCACAAGGTCCACAAGGTCCTGTCGGTGAAAACGGTCCACGTGGTCCTCCTGGTCCACCTGGTGAAAAAGGTCCAACCGGTGGGATGTCTGAAGAGCAAAAACAATTGTTCAAAGATATGCTTGATATTCTAGTTAGAAAAGGAATAATGTCTGCTGAAGAACAAATTGAATTACAAAGTCATCTGTATTAGATAATTAATACAAACTTTCTGCAACCGTTCTATAAGGTTGAAGCCATCTTTCATGATTACATTCTACACATTTGAATAGCCATCTTCTTTTTCGTGTGACCACTTTTGGCATAACTATCACCTCATGTTTTGTTTTAGCCATGCAGTAATTACATCGTCTTTCTTCATACTGTTTTGGCTGATCATTCATTCCTAGAAAATCTGCCAATTTTCTAAAATCATTCTTTAACTCATTAACTAATTTTTGATTATAAATTGTTGCAGCTGGATGAAATGTAACAAAAAACTTTCTTCCATCTTTTTCTACAATTTTGCCGTGATTCTTTGTTATCTCTTTTCCATCCAGTAATGTACCATATGCTGTATTGCCCATAACACAGATTATCTTTGGATTGATTATCTCAATTTCCTGATTGATAAAATCGTTACACGCTTCTTCCTCTTTTTTTGTTGGAACCCTATTTTTTGGAGGTCTGCACTTTACGATATTTGTAATATAGACATCTTCTCTATTTATGCCAGTATCTTCCAAAATCATATCAAGTCTTTTTCCAGCAGCCCCCACAAATGGCTCCCCATGAATATCTTCATTTTTACCCGGTGCCTCTCCTACAAAAATTACATCTGCATCAAAGTTACCTTTACCTGGAACTGCCATTGTTCGTGTTTCACATAATTCACATTTTTGGCACTCTTTGACATTTTCTGCAATTGAATCTATCTTGTGCATATCTATATTCGAGGAACTACTGAATAATTAATCTGTGTAAAATTAGTTTATTGAATCGTATATGGAATATCAAACAGTAAACCTTTATTCCCTTACTTGAAATGTTTGACTATGGCAGTAGCTCGAACACGAAGACATTATTGTAACAAATGTAATCTAAAACGTCCTCAATGTATCTGTAAAAAACAGTAAACAAGATTATTGATCCAAAATCTCTAAAATTGTATTATTAATTTTTTATGTATGGCAAATTAACCTAA
>JABGTD010000018.1 GCA_018647405.1 Nitrososphaerota archaeon
ACACTAAACTTAGGACCAGATGGAAAAGAATCATATAAAATTCAATCAGGAGAATTACCTACTGGTGCATATACATTGAATGCAAAGAGAGGCGAAAGTAGTGGGTCAGAAGTGTTTACAATAGGATTGACAACTGGCTCTGGTGCAATTTCAATTCAAACAACTAGAGATGATTATAAACAAGGAGATCAAATATTGATACTCGGAAGTACTGGTGCAATTAATGTTCTACTAGATATTACAATTACAGATTCTGATGGAAAAACTATTAAGAAAATTGAAACATTTTCAGATAGATTTGGAGTATTCAAAGTAGATAATTTTAGAATTCCAATAGATGCCACAATAGGAACGTGGACAATTAATGCAAAAAGTGGTGGAAATTTCAAACTAACAGAATTCCAAGTATCTGGAGAGAATCAAGAATTAGTGATATTTACAGATAAGGAAAATTACAATACAAATGAATTAATGAACATCTCAGGATCCGGAGCAAGATTCTCATCAACAGTTACAATGAAAATATTTGATTCAGAATCAGTCAAAATTGGTGAACTGAATATTACTGCAAAAAGTAACGGAGAATATCTAACAATATGGCGGATTCCAGCAGATTTAGAAATTGGAGAATATGAGATTACAGCAGACGATGGTGCATCAAATACATCTATAAAATTCAAGATTAATTGATTAACTAACGGTTTTTATTTCTCAATTTTTCGTCTAAAGTTATGAATCTAAAAGACAAAATTGGCGACTATCCAAATTTTCCTAAAAAAGGAATTTTGTTTAGAGATTTTTCACCGATTTTAGGCGATCCATCTGCACTTTCGTTTGTAGTGGATGAATTTGAAAAGAAATTTCATCCTAATGATGTAGATGTCTTTGCAGGAATTGAATCCAGAGGATTCATCTTAGCAACAGCATTAGCGTTAAAGTATAACAAAGGAATGATTTTGTTACGAAAAGCAGGAAAATTACCAGGAAAAACTGTCAAAACATCTTACACAATCGAATATGGTAAAGCAGTTATGGAAATACAAAAAGACGTAATTCAACAAGGACAGCGAGTTCTCATTTGTGATGATTTACTCGCAACAGGTGGAACCGCCAAAGCAGCTGCAAAATTAATTGAAAAAATTGAAGGTACAGTTGTAGGATTTGCATTCATTATAGAATTACTTGAACTAAATGGACGAGAAAAAATTAAAGAATATAGATCAGAATCACTGGTGGAATACTAATGGAAGAATCTGCAGAGATTGGAATTTTTGGTGGTACAGGAATTTATGATTCAGGATTATTGAAAGATCCAAAAGAAATTACAATAGATACGCCATATGGAAAACCATCAGATTCAATTACAATCGGTGAATTTAATGGAAGAAAAATTGCATTTTTACCTAGACATGGAAAAAAACATACAATTCCGCCACATATGATAAACTATAGAGCAAACATTTGGGCATTCAAAGAATTAGGAGTAAAAAGAATAATTGCCCCATCAGCAGTTGGAAGCTTAAAAGAAGAGTTTGCACCGAGTGACTTTGCATTACCAACACAGTTTTTAGATTTTACAAAATCAAGAAAAGGTTCATTTTCAGAAGATGGAAGAGTAATACATATTTCAGTTGCAGACCCATTTTGTCCAGAATTACAAAATGCCATTTTAGATGTTGCAGATGAACAAGAACTAAAAATTCACAAAGAAGCAACATATGTTTGCATCGAAGGACCAAGATTTTCAACCAAGGCAGAATCAAAATTTTATAAAAGTACAGGCGCAGAGATTATCGGTATGACACTTGTACCAGAATGTCAATTAGCGAGAGAAGCACAAATTTGCTATGCATCAATTTCAACAGTAACAGACTATGATGTATGGGCAGAAAAACCTGTTACTGCAAAAGAAGTTATTGCAACATTATCAAAAAATGTTGAATTAACAAAAAAACTTCTCACCAAATTAATTGACAAGATTCCTATTTCAAAATCATGTTCATGTGAAAAGGCATTGGAAGAAGCAGAATTTTAATCGTCAGCAAAAGATTCTCTTTGTAATCCTTCAGGAAGAGTAAGATCACCCTGAATTAGATTTTTTTGTAAAGTGTCAATGACAACATCTAGATCATAACCTAAGTCTTTGATATTTTTTTCAACATCCTCAGTAAGTTTTACGCCTATATTTTGACCTCCAATTCTTCCAAATGCAATTCCAAGGAAAGGAAATGAATTTTCATCGATGATGAAATTACCGATAATTTTTGCAGCCATTTGAGTTCCAGTAATCTCTTGAACATTAACAGTAATTTTCAAGATTAAATTTCAACTGCAGTATGTATATGATCTAATACAAGAAAACTTGAATGAAAATCATCTACAATTTTATAATCTTGGATTTTTAAGTCAATGAGTTTTTCATCAGCTGTTTCAAATTTTATCATTCCAGTTTCATTTAATTTTACTAATTTCCATTTGTCTTTTCCTTTTTGTAATTTACTTACAATGACTGCCCATTTTTCATTATCTTCAATTCGTGGCATTCCAACTATATCAGAGATAGAATCAATTCCTAATGTTTTTTCTTCACAAAATGCTTTCATACACGAAGCACATCTCCAAACATCAACAGACCCAATTGTTCTTTCATCAACGTTTATGTTAACAGGAGCAAGATATGTTATCTGAGGATTGTTACAACATTTGTAAATTTCAGGAGCTTTTGGTTTGTCTTCAGAATCACCTAGAGTTTTTCTAGTATAGCTTTGAGGTTTTCCGGAAGGAGCGTCAAATTCACTCATATTTTTTCATTTTATTTGTTATATTTAGTCCTTGCATCATCATAAGATACTTCCAATGCAACACCGATGTTATCGATGTTCAAGTTTTTCTTGAATTCTTTTTGTTCTCGTTCACACATTTTTCGATACATATTGACTGCAGTGAATCTAGGATGCATTGCCTCAAACTCTTCATTAGGCATGTCGATGAATCCTCCCAACTCCACTAGTTTTTTTGAGTTTTGAGTTGCATCATCAAATGAAATATTCAGATCACTGGAAATTTTGGACGTATTCATTTTTCCGTGCATTACAACATGTAAGAAAATTTTTGCCTGAATTTCGGTTAATCTTATTTCAGATACAAGAGTTTTAATTATTTGTGAGAGATTCATTTTTTATCATAACTCAAGATCATCTTTTGATTTTTTAACAAATTTCTTAGTTACGATTTTAAATGAAATACCCAATGTGATGAAATTAGTAATCAATCCAGCAACACCACCAAAAATTAGATCACTAGTTACAGTCCATATAACAAAAAATACAATTAATGTAGGAACGGCGATAATTATTGCAACTAAAGAACCTTTAGTGATTAGATCCTTTGATGTTACTTTTTTTGCAGGGTTTTCAGTCAACAGTTTCAGATGGGATTCTACCTATAAAAATCAAAGATGCTTTATATTTGGTAAAACTAATTTTGTGTGTATTGAGTAAATATGCAAATGCAACACAACCAACTGAAAAATCTCTAAATTATGTAATACCTATAATTTTACTAGTTTTTTTTGGATTAGTCTATGCAATGTCATTACGAGCAGATAATGGATTTGTTAGTTTCATCTTAATCGGAATAGCTTTAGTGACAATAGTTTACTGGACTAAAGTAATTAAAAAAATGGTTATCACTCAAAAACCAAAATTTACTGCAAGAGAACAAGAAACAAAGAATTGGGTATATGATTTAATCAAAGGAAATAATGAAACAGTTTTTGTTGCAGAAGTTCCAGGACCAGAAGATAAAATTGCCGTCAGATTAATTGATAATATTTTATACATCAGAGGATCACAAGGATTTTCAAAAGAAGTTCAAATTGAAGGATCAAAAGAAACGGAAATTGGTGATTTCAAATATAGAAATGGCGTATTGACATTAAGAATTAAAACATCAGAAGCTCTTTGATTCTTCTAACTTTTTTGGTAGATACTTCTCAGTGATATTATTAAGACCATATTTAGAAAATGCTTCCAGTTCTGCTTTTCTTTTAATCTTTATGAATACTTCCAGTTCTCTTTTCCATAGTCCTTCTTGATATCTAGGATCTTTCAGTAAATCATAACAACGTTTGATATCAGATTCAGTCATTGGGATTGTAGGAAGTTTGAATTTATCAATGTCGGTAGCCCACACACCCATCCATTTTGCATCAGGTACAGTTAATCCTTTAAGATGAGCCGCATTTGCTGAACCAGATTTTATAACCATTGCAATATGTTCTCCATAAACATCACCGTCAGTTAAAATTACAACAGGTAAACCCATTTCATCATGTAATCGTTTTAATAAAGTACGAGTTGAACGAGGTGCTTGGCCTCCTGTATTGATGATTATTGATTTGAATTTTTTATCAACTTGTTCTTCTACAAATCTAGTAAACAAACCACCTTTTTCTATAGCAATTACAAGTTCAGCACTAGTATCAACCAACTCTGCAGAAGTCATACTTGGACCAATTGCATATCCATCAGGATGACTAGAAAGATTTTGTGTCTTTCCTTCATATCCAGGAATTGTGTATTCTATTGTCAAGTCACCAAAAATACTACTTCTTTCTTCAGGAAATACGTAGAAGTCTTCTCTAGGTTGGGACAAAACAGCTTCTAAATCAACTATGATGTTATCAGATTCACCTTGGTCTTCAAAATCTACAGCAAATGCTTGAGAAGAATAATAAACATCTCTAAGAGTAGACGATTTTTTTTCATGTGTTAATTTGTTTGCAAAAAATGCAAGCCACAGTAATTGAGTAAATGAACGTAATTGAGAACTGTTTCTTGAACTTCTCAGGGAAGTGTTAGTTCCAAGTACATACTGTCTTAATTTCTTATCATAAATTATATTGCTGATAGAACGATTTGGGATTGAGAATTTTGGAAATTCACCATTTTCAAGATCTTCATACACTTGGGCACCATGCTTTTTGAGAAGACCAATCAAATTTTTTGATTTATCAATTTTATCTTTTTTAGTCTGTTTTTTGATTTCTTTTTTAGTCTGTTTTTTAGCCATTCTTTTTTACCTCTCCTTGTGATCCTTCTGAATTAATCAATGCAGTTTCTTCTTTTATCATTTCTTTATAGTTTGGTTCTTTTTTATTTCCAGATAATTCAGTGCAAAATTGTGCTACAAGAGGTAAATATTTTGAATACAGATTTGCACGTTTTTTTGCCATTTCGGCTTGACCTTTATTAGACATATATCCAGAAAGTTTTCTTGATAAAAATTGAAGTGCCAATCTAAGTTCTTTTTCAATTTCTGGCCTATCGGCAACATTTTCTTTTCCTACTGTTTTGTACGGCACTCTAGTTGAACAAATATGTGAAACAATTATGAGAGGAGCAGAATCATTTTTGACTTTATAGCGATTCCAATCTGTATCTTTTACAACTTTCAGTACCACATCACTACCTTCATCATATAACAGTGGAATTCTATTTGCAAATCTGTATACAGTAGTGCCACGTGTTTCAATTTTACCTCCATATGCGATTCCCATTTCTATAACAAATGGAAATCCAGAATATGCAGACGCGGTTCTTTGAACTACAGCCATAAAATCAGGTTCAAATCTTCTCTCAATTCCTTTTTCAAGTGGACCGTCGCCAAGTGGTGCTAAACATGTAGGATCAGGTGATCTAAATCCATCATATGTTTGCAATGCATCACTTAATTTTACTAATTCTTGGTCGGTCATATTTCCAACTCTAGTTTCAGGTTTGAACTTAGCAAATTTACAAAATTCTAATGCAGCCGTTGGACCTACTCTTTGAAATCTTTTCGATAAAAAGTGGGTAAGAGATTCACCTTGAACAGTATTTGCTAATTGTTTATAGTAATGACTTTCAACATCCATTTCTGCTACAAGGGTTTGAGAAGTACTATAATCCCAATAAACCAATTTGTTATTTCGAAGATCAACATCTTCAATTCTAATTCTTTGTAATTTTTCAAAATCTGCTTCAAGAAATGACATTAGAGATAATACAACACGTACAGGTCTGGTAAGTGATTTCCATTTTTTTTCAGTCTTTTTCATAATTTCATCATATGTGAATTTCTTTTTTGACATTCCAAGTTCTTTCCTAACTTTTTCAATCATTTTATCATCAACATTTGGAATTTGATAGTGTGTATCAACAAGCATTCGACGGATTGTTTCAACATCAATTCCATAAGGATGAGGTGCAATGATTGTTGGGGCAGGTGGCATTGAGCGAATTATTGCTTTATGGTGAAATTTCTCACCTTTAGGATCATCAAAAGAAATTGTTGCATATGGAGTAATCAACGAAGTTTGATAAACATAATCACGAATTTTTGTACCTGCTTTGGAATAATCACCATCTAAACAAATACTTACACTTAATCCTTTTTCAGAACTAGGTGTTTCTTGTTTTTTTAATATGACAGGTTTATTTTTTTGAATATCTAGTAACATTTCAAAATCGAAACGAGTTTTTCCATCTGCATTACTTTTGACTTTTACAGATTTGTTTGTAGTAATTTGTCCATATAGTATAGCCATAGTTGCACCCAATCCAAACATTCCACGTGCTTGTTTAAGACCAAATTTTGAACCATACAAAACAGTTCCAAATGCCAGAGGGACATGTTTTGAAGGAATTCCAGGACCGTTGTCTTTTACAGTTAAGATGTATTGTTTTGGGTCAGGTTTTTCAGGATCTACTGCTTTAATTGTCATATGAATATTAGGTAAGATTCCACTATGATCACATGCATCAAGTGAATTTTCTACGAATTCACGTACTGCAGTGTATAATGAACGAGTAGGATTACTAAATCCGGCAAGATCACGATTACGATAAAAAAACTCACTAGGAGAAATTTGATTGAATTGTTCGTTAGAAGACATCTTGATTTTCCCACAATAATGCTTTATCAGCTTTTTCACGTCTTCTAGCAGATTCTAATTTACTGTAAACAGGACCATGCATGCTCCCACTACAAAGTGAAGCGATTGCATCAACTGCTGGTCGTAATTGATTTGGTTCTCCAATTATTCCAACAGTTCTACCATAGACAGAAATTGTAGCACCAGTTAAATTTTCCATGTTTACTCTAGCAGTTCCATTTTCACCAATAATTCTTCCTTTAATTCGTTCAATTTGATCAGGAGATTTACCACCAAATTCACGTAAATCGATAACATGTAAACTATTTTCTCCACGTAAAAGTCGAAATGAGTTTTCTGGAGAAAAACCCCTACCAATTGCAGAAACAATTTCAACAGATTTGAATGGACTAATGTTACCATCAATTTTATCACTAGTAATCATTACCTCACCAGTTTCACTATCAATATTCAAATTAACATGACATTTTTTTTCAATTTGACGTTTGGTGTTTCCAGATTTTCCTATAATAACACCAATTCTTTCAATGGGAATTCTAATTAATTTTTCAAAGCTCATTTTGTTATCCTTTCAAGAATATCAGCAGGGTTTTCTACTGTTAATCCTCGTTTTACAAAGAAGTTGGTTATGTTATTAATGTCTCTTTTCAAAAAATTCATTGTATTGGGGTGTGTTGTATCAACTGCAGATCCCAGATCAAACAATTTTAGACCATTTTTTGTTTTAAAAATATTATATTCCGAAAAATCACCATGTACCAATTTTGCTTTTTTGAATAAATCAGAAATTAGAGCAATTGATTGATGATAGTCATTTTCATCAACTTCAGATTCTAATAGAGTATTCTCAGGTTTTCCATTCTTTCCCTCAAAATCCATTATCAGTATATTTTTTGAGACATGTCTAGGGGTTACTACAGATATACCACAATCATAACATTTTGAAATATTTTGAAATTCTTTTCTAGCCCAAAGATAAACTAGATTTTTTGTTCCTTTTTTAATACTGGTAAATCTAGGATCACCCATAACATATTGACTTCTTTTTTTAAAATTAGATGTAGTGACCAAATAGATTTTTAGTGCAATATCGTTATCTTCAGGATCTTTTGCCCAAAATACCACAGATTCTTTTCCTGCTTTTACAACCCCATTAACATAAGAAATTATTTTTGAAGTAATTAGACTATAGAGTTGCATTACAGTGATTTTATCTAAAACTTCATTGACTACTTTATTTTTTTTAAATCCATCATCTAAAGTCTTCTTTTTTTTCTTTTGTTCAAGTTTAGATTTTATCTTTAATTCGATTTTTTTTTCAGAATTATTAGACATATCTTATATCATATCTACAAATAAAAAATCATTTCTAAGATCAAAAGTCTTTTGGGATATGATCATTATCTTTTAACCAGTCAACTTGAGGTAAAGTAAATCTCCAAACTATATCTCCACGTTCGTCTTGTTTAAAATCCCAAGGAGCTATTACTACAACATCATTATCTCTAATCCAAATTCTTCGTTTTAATTTACCTCTAATTCTTCCTCTTCTAGTAATATCATCAGCACATTTTACAAGAACTTGATCACTTCCTAATAGTTTGATTACTCTACCATACAATTCGCCTTCTTCGGCTAATCTAATTTCTTTTAATGCACTTTCATTGAGTACTTTACGTTTTCCCACGCAAAAGATATGTAAATTTTGTATATAATTGTGGTGTTACATCTTGAATAGTATCAAAAATGGCACACCTTCAATACGTCTAACACTTTTCTCAGAACCAAGTCCTAGACTTGTTGCAAGAGATATTGTTTTTTCACCAACCATATTGATAGAGTTACATTTTGTTAAGAGATTTTTTGCTTCATGTTCATCAACATCTCTTTCAGCGTAATAATTTGAGTTGATTTTAATTTTTGTATTTCCATCGTGAAGAGTTTTACCTACTAATTCAGGATCACAAATATTTAACATTAAATTTCCACTTGCACTAATAACTTTTGTAGAAAATAGCATTATGCATATTTGCCTTTAATTGTAGATTTTGCTCCACATGCCTCACAAATTAGAAATGATATTCTATTTTCTTTTTCCACTTTAGTGTCAGGGCTTTGACATGTTGGACATTCAACATAATCTTTCAAGTATATTCCAAATAATCTAGTAAAATCATCAGGATCACGTTTACCGACAAAAATTGCTTTATCACCTACACGATCTGCAGGTACAGCAAATTCTTTTGATAAATATTGTAAAATGATGTTAGGTTCACGTCTTAGTGCTTTTGGAAAGTCTGAAAAATTTCTAAGAATTGTTTTTTTTCCCTCCCAAGTAATATCAATTAGAGGTAATTCGAAACGTTTACCAGATGAAGAGGTATTCGAAATGTTTTTTTCGATTCTTTTTAATAATTTTTCATAATCAGACTTTGTCATAACTAACAGTTGTTCAAATCCCCTATATGGGTTTAGTTAGAAAAAGGAAAAAGGGTGTCTAAGGTTTACCTATTCGGAAAACTTTAGTTCCGCATTCGCCACACGTGCCTTTTACAGCTGGACGTCCATTTTTTAATTTAGTCTCTTCTGCGTTTTGAATTTCTCTTTTTTGTCTGCATTTTACGCAATATGCTTCAGTCATATAACAAACCCAAAACAATCTTCTATTTGAAAAGAGAATGTGAATATTATTTCACTTTAGGCTAGAAGTGAAGGATCTTTTTTATAAACTAATTTGAAGATTTTTCTAAATTTGATCAAAAAACTTGAAATTTTTTAAAAAATGGCTAAAATTGAAATAAAATCGAACAGTATTATAATGATCAAGAATTGGATATGGACATGAGTTCTAAGAAAGGAGTTGTGATCACAGTAGCAATATTGGTTGCAATTACAATGGCAAGTTTTTCAGTTTGGATAGTAAATAATTCAGGAAATACAGAAATGACAATTGTGGTAACTGATTTTAAGAATCATCAAGAAGGTATTTCAGAAAGACATAAAATAATTTTAAATGCAGTGGAGGGTTCGTTTTCAGAATTAATTAATGAAAAAATTTCAACAGATGAATATGTTAGAATTGCAGAAGTTTCATCATCACAAAATAATGCATTATTAATGGAATTAGCATATAGCGATGCACCAGAAGAATGGCAAGAAAGTTATATCAATCAAATTGCATCATTAAAATCATTTGAAGCATATATTATAGAAACAATGGTTATGGCAAATCTAATCAGTAATGATGGAGAGATGGAACAAAGAACAGAAATTTTGAATAATATAGAGAAATTAAAAGAGGAGTCAACTCAATATGCCAAAATGGCAAACTCTTCAAAACCGTGAGTAAATACAAAAAATACTACATTCAATAGTTGGAAATCATTAAAAGGTAATTTTGTAATGATTATTCATAATGTCAGAGAATAAAAAATTAGAGAGAGACATAGAGTCTACTGCCGCATCAAAGCTACTAGTAATTTGTGTAGATAGAGATGATGACGTAGGCAGAAAAGCGGGAATTACAACTCCAGTAGTAGGAAGAGATTCTTGCATTAATGCTGGGCAAAGACTTGCTCTGGAGGATCCAGAAGATGCAGACTCAAACTCGATATTTTATGCAGTAAAAACCTATGAAGATTTAGTAAGCAAAGGTTACAATGTTGAAGTAGCAGTAGTAGCAGGAGTTGAAAAAAGAGGAGTTCAAGCAGATGAGAAAATTGTTAACGAAATAAAATCTATTTTACAAAAATTTTCAGCTAATGGTGCAGTAATTGTTTCAGATGGCGAAGATGATGAAATGGTAATTCCAGTTATTCAAAATGTAATACCAGTGGTATCAGTTCAAAGAGTCGTTATGCAAGTTAGTAGAACAATTGAACATTCCTATGCAGTATTTGGAAAATTTTTGAAGATGGTAATTTATGATAAGACTTATTCAAAATTCTTTTTGGGAGTACCAGGAATTTTATTATTAATTGGAGGTATCGGAACAGTAGTAGGATACACTGCAGAAATTTTTGCAGTATTAGTTAGCATTTTAGGAGGTGCATTTCTTATTCGTGCATTTGACATAGATAAATCATGGTCTAATTGGACAAAAGCAACACCGACTGGATTCATTAGAATATTTGCACTTGTAACAGGATTAATTCTAATTCTTGCATCAGTGCCTGCAGGTGTTGCTAATATTGATTCACAGTTATTTCAAAATGGAATTGATTTCTCAGAATCAATCTCAAATCAAATAGTAATTGGACAATTCCTTCAAGGCTTATTTCCATTTTTGTGGATGGGACTAGGTACAATTTCAGCTGGAATTTTAATTAGTAATTGGTTGAATAGAAAATTAAAACACATTAGCGATGTATTACGAATTATTGTATTAGCAGCAATTTATCCAACAGTTGCACAATTTACAAACATACTAACTACTAATGAGAGTTCATTTTCATTAATTCCACCATTGTTAGTAGGTGCAGCAATAACACTGATATCAGCCACACTACTTTTCCGTAGATACAGGAAACGAGGTGGCAAATTATTAACGGAATAAAAGACGCAGCATTATATCTTTCAGGATTCTATTCAATCTATTCTAAGAGACTGGAAAAGGAAATTCTTGAAGGTGATATGCCTAATCACATAGCAATTATTCTAGATGGTAATAGAAGATGGGCAAAAAGGAATTTAACAATTCAAGAAAAAGGTCATTTCAAAGGTGCAGATGCCGTAGAGAATCTTCTAGATTGGTGTGAAGAATTTGATATTAAAATTATCACATTATACGTCTTATCAGCAGAAAACCTTGATAGGAAAAATGAAGAATTAGATTATCTCTATGAATTAATCCATAAAAGATTAGAAAAATTGTATAATGATCCTAGATTGCATAAAAACAAAATGAGAGTGAAAGCAATTGGAACAATAGAATTATTGCCAGAATCAATCAAGGATGTTCTTAGTAGATTGGATAAAATTACAAAAGATTACGATAAACATTTTCTAAATATCGCAATTGCGTATGGAGGACAAGATGAATTAGTGGATGCAGTAAAAAAGATTGGAACAAAGATTAGAGATGGGGAATTAAATGCAAATGATATCAACAAAGAAGTGATAGAATCTAATTTGTACACATCACATCTACCACAATCATCTCCAGACATGATTTTAAGAACATCTGGTGAAAAACGTATGAGTGGATTTCTATTATGGCAAAGTGCATATAGTGAATTAGTATTTTTAGATATTTTCTGGCCAGAATTTAGAAAAATTGATCTAATGAGAGCAATCAGAACATTTCAAAAAAGAAAACGAAGGATAGGAAAATGAAAGAAGAAGTATCATCCGGGATTATTCTATTTAACGACATAAAAGATAGAAAATTTTTATTACTAAATTATCCATCAAAACATTGGGATTTTGTGAAAGGTAAGATGGAAGAAGGAGAGACACCTCATGAAACGGCACTTAGAGAGACTAATGAAGAGACAGGCATATCAGATGTAGAATTTGTAGATGGTTTTAAAGAAGAGATTGAATATTATTTTCGTGCAGATAATCAAGATATTCATAAAAAAGTTATATTTTTTCTAGGAAAAACACAAACTCAAGATATAATTTTATCACATGAACATTTAGATTTTATTTGGTTAGATTACGATAATGCTTTAAATAAAATTACATACAAAAACGCAAAAAATCTTCTAAGAAAATCTAAAGAGTTTTTAGATTATTGAATCAGTAACTAATTTTTTTGTAGTTTCAACAGGATTTTTGGAATTAAGAATAGTTCTTCCGACAATAAGATAATCAGAACCAAGTTTTTTTGCTTTTGACGCACTTCCACCTTGTGTACCTATACCCGGAGAAAACAATGATAATTTTCCTCTTGCTGATTTTTTACAGTAAGATATGATTTTTGGATAAGTGGCACCGACAATTATTCCATCTACATGACTAGTTAGTGCCCAATCCAAAAATAATTGATAGAGTTGTTGTTTTTTTGAATTATTTTTAATTTCTAATTCATAAGAGATTTTTGCTTCTGGTGCACTCATATGACATAATGAAATTACTCCTTTGTTTTTCTTATGAGATAATTCTACCAAATTTTTTAGACTCTTTTTACCCATAATTGGATTAACAATTACTGCATCAAATCCCATATTCCATAAATTTTCAGCAGTGATGAAATTTGTATTACCTATATCGTTTAATTTTATATCAGCAATACATTGTAAACCATAATTATGTGCATTTTTATTAATTCTTGAGATTTGTTTTTTGTCTAATTGTAAAAGAAGATGAAAGTTAATTTTTATTCCACATAAGTAATTGTTTAGAAGTTTAATGTTACGTAATGTCTTTGATTCTATATTTGGTATTTTTGGATCATAGTCATTTGCTAAAATGATCGGAGATGTTTTTGCAGATTTTTTTATTCTATCACTGAATTTGGTCATAATCGACCAATGGATGTGAGTCTTTTAACTTTATTATTTTGATGTAAGAATAACCATGTTCACCAGTATGATTAACAAATTCAGGTTCTGAATTTTTAGATGTTGTATATTTCAAAAATGGTTTTGTTGGTTCATCATCCAAACTAACATGACAAAAATATGATGGTCCATCTTCGTTAAAGTTAAGAAAAACACCTAAGAACCACTTGTTTGTTTGTTTAAATGCAAACAATGGGAATGGTGCTTCTTCATAACCAAAGCTTAGTTTAGCCAAACTGGAAAGATCTTCCAATTCAATTGGTTGATATTTTTCTTTGGAAGCTTCAATGTCAGGTTTGAGGGATGCAGGAAGAGATTTGATTTTAATTATTGGAGAATAA
>JABGTD010000047.1 GCA_018647405.1 Nitrososphaerota archaeon
GTATTCCAAAATCTGCATTGGGCACAATATTTTGCACCTGAAGCATAGCCTCGGATAAACTGAGATTCCTTATGAGAATCACAAATTCCCTTACATGTCATCATCTACAACAGTTGTATCGTCTAGTTCAAGAGAACCAAACAATCGTTGCTTTAGAACACGAACCTTTTTCTCAAGAATTGAAATTGTGGAAGTAATTTCTTGTTTCTCCAATTTTAACTGCTCAAGTTTATTTTGGCAATTCTCAGTCATGATTTAATATTATTATATCAGATGACTGTAGAATATGGTAGCCAATGTCTTGTGATTGAGGCTCAGAAATAGAACTGATAGTAACAGTGTCTATTTCACTTTTTATTCTATAGTTAACGTATACAACGTCCTCCCTTTGTTTTGTTGCTTCTAGGGCTTTGTTAGAAGACTTTGTTGAAACATTTTGATATAGATTGTTTTGTTTCATTGTAACATCACTAAACAGAAATTTCATTAAACCAGTGACGTCAGTTTCTGAACTCACTGTTACTTGTTCTGAAATTAATTCAGTGATGTTGTTTTGTGCTTTCACAATATCACTAAACAGAAATTTCATTAAACCAGTGACGTCAGTTTCTGAACTCACTGTTACTTGTTCTGAAATTAATTTCAGAGAAAATTATTTATTTCTATTATGTGTTAAAGGGTAATAAGGAATGGGCAAAAAATCAAAGAATCCATTTAGTAATCAAACTAAATCTAAACAAGAAAATGTTAAAAAAATACTTGAAAAGATTGGAGAAGATGGAGCGACAGCAAAAGAAATTAGAGAGGATACAAGTATAAAAATTTCTGAGAAAACAATCAATAGGCATCTCAAAGAATTTCTAAGTAAAGGGATGATTAGTTTTAGTCCCATTGGAAAAAAGTATACTCAAACGAAAAAAGGGAAAATCGAACTAAATACAATTGCATTTCAAAAATTAATTTTAGACACAATAATCGATAAATCAGGAGACAATAAAACGGATTATTCAGAATTACGAACAGAACTGGAAAACTGTTCACTGGCATGGGGAATTGAATCCAATCTAATAATGAGCAAGAAATTACAAGATGTAGAATTTATTAGAAAAAGAAGTAAAAAGGAAATTAAAAAAAATATACTTACACCTGAAGACGTTGAAGAAATTGAAAGATTACTTTATTCTAAAATTGCAAAGAATCTAAAAGAATTTAGTAAATTCCACATCAAATATGACAAAGTGAAAAAGGCATTACAAGATGAAAGATTTGTTGTAAATTTTAATATCAGTATGAAAGATATTCAAGATTCCATACAACTAAAGTCACTAGAAACTTATGACAAGTTAACCCCTGAAGAAATTAAAAATAAATTTCAAGTGATTGCAGATTCAACTGAAGGATTAGAGTCCAAATAAAAAGAAAAAAATCCTAGTTTGTACCTAGGGATTTTCGTAGTTGTTGAATTTCCATTTCTTTCTGAGCGTATTTTATTTTTAGTTCAGATACTTCTTCTAGAACCTGCTCAATTTTGAACAAATCAATTTGATTTTTCTCAGTTTGGCGTTCCAAGTCTTTTACACGTTGGTCTGAATCTATCACTTCAACTGTCTCATAGAGCATTAGTTTTGCCTCACATGCTTTGAACATTTGAGCGAGTTTTTCTTTTCCTCGTCTAATGTACATTGCAAGATACTTTGCATGTCCAATGTACCCATGTGCAAATTCATCACCATGTACATCAGCTATTTGAGTACAAGCAAATGCACGAAATGAATGAATGTTCTTTTTGTGACGTCCATTGTGAGAGTATTTCTCATCCAATCCTGCCTTTTTTCTATAATATCTGAACATCAAAGTCTCATTTCTGACTGCTTTGATTGGATCAGAATTTGTGGCAAAAACAGAATCATTGTTATCAATCTGATTCAGTCTGTTTTTGAGCATGTGAGAAGTCTCTGAACTGACATATACGGTTCGTGGCAGTTTTGTCTTTGTAGTTTCTGGGCGAATGTTGATCTCTATTGGATTTGTGGTAA
>JABGTD010000035.1 GCA_018647405.1 Nitrososphaerota archaeon
GCTTCCCAACGGCTCTCGCATGTCAGTAACACAGCAGCGACATTTGGTTTGACTTCCAAGTTCGGAATGGGATTGGGTCGCACCCAAACGCTATGGCCGGCTTAACATTTCAACAAATTATCTTTCATAATAAGCTAACTAAAAAATTATGAATGGATTTTTTGAAGATAAAATATTCATAGAAGTATAAATTAAACCGACCGCGAATAACGTTATGACACATCGTGTTGCCGTATTAGATAATGAACTATGCCAACCCAAAAAATGTGGTTTGGAATGTATCAAATATTGTCCCGTGAATAAATCAGGTGCAGATTGCATTGTTCTCAATGAAGAGACCCACAAAGCAAGAATAGATGAGGACATCTGTAATGGTTGCGGAATTTGTGTTAAAGTTTGTCCATTTGATGCAATTACAATCGTGAATTTAGCTAGTGAATTAAAAACAGATAAGATTCATCAGTATGGAATGAATTCTTTTAGACTATACAAACTTCCAACTCCGAAGAAAGGTGAAGTCGTAGGATTACTGGGAAGAAATGGGATGGGGAAAAGTACTGTCGTCAATATTCTTTCAGGCGTCTTAAAACCAAATCTTGGAAATTATGAACAGCCACCAGAATGGGATGACGTTTTAAAACATTACAAAGGTACAGAGCTAAAAGCTCATTTTGAAAAAATAAAAAACAGCGAGATCAAAGCATCGATAAAACCACAACAAGTTCACACTATTGCAGATGCATTTGATGGAACTGGAAAAGAACTCTTAGACAAATTTGATCAAAGAGGAGTGTCTCGTGAACTGGTCAGACAATTAGGATTAGAAAATTCTTTAGAACAAAGTCTTAAGGAACTTAGTGGAGGAGAGCTTCAAAGATTATCAGTTGCAACAGCGGCATCAAAAGATTCAGACTTTTATTTTTTTGATGAGCCATCATCTTACAATGATGTATTTCAAAGAACAGGAGTTGCAAGAGTAATTCACAAACTTGCTGAAGAAGGAAAAAGTGTAATGGTGGTAGAACATGATTTAACATTATTAGACTATCTTAGTGACTACATTGAGGTATTGTATGGTGTACCTGCTGCATATGGAATTGTTTCAACTGTACTATCAACCAAAGTTGGAATTAATGTATTTCTTGACGGTTATTTACCAGCAGAAAATGTTAGATTTAGAGATAAAAAATTTACTTTTGATGCATCAACATCAGGAGATGAAATACTAGAAAGCGATACAATAGTTTCATATCCAAAATTAGAGAAAAAATATGATTCATTTTCAGTTACAATTGAACCAGGAACCGTAAGAAAAGGAGAGTTACTTGGAATAATGGGTGCCAATGCATTAGGAAAAACAACAATGATGAAGATGATTGCAGGAGTTGAAAAACCAACTGAAGGATCAGTAGATAAAAAAATCAACATTTCATACAAACCACAATATCTTTCAAATGATATTGATATAGAAGTAATTGCAGTTTTAGAAAAATCAAATGGCTCTACAATCGAAGGAAGTGCTGAAGAAGAACAAATTTTGGACCCATTAAAATTAAAAAAATTGTATAACAAATCAGTGAAGAATTTGTCAGGAGGAGAACTTCAAAAAGTAGCAATCGCATCCTGCTTATTACAGAAAGCAGATTTGTATGCGCTAGATGAACCATCTGCATTTTTAGATGTAGAAGATAGAATTGCAGTTGCAAAATTTTTACAGAAATTTGTTCGTTCATTTGGAAAATCTGCAATAATCATAGACCACGACCTACAATTGATGGATTTGGTCTCAGATTCCATGGTAATTTTTGAGGGAACATCAAGTGTAGCAGGAGTCGCCACATCACCAATGCCAAAAAATGATGCCATGAATAGATTCCTAGAATCGCTTGATATTTCATTTAGAAGAGATGTGAAAACAAGCAGACATCGTGTAAATAAAGAAGCAAGTAGATTAGACAAAGAGCAAAAATCAACAGGCAATTATTATTTTAGAAAATGACTAAGATGTTAAAAAGAGTCTTACAAGATGTTCTCTCCGAAGAAGAAAATGAACAATTAATTTCTGCATTTGATCAAATTGGAGATATCATAGTAGTGAGAATTCCAGATTCATTAGTTTCAAAAAAACAGATCATTGGAAAAACACTACTAGAACAAGTTAGTACAGCAAATTCTGTTTTTTATCAATCATCACCGGTAGAAGGTGATTTTAGAACTAGAAAATTAGAAGTCATTGCAGGAGAAGATAAAACTCAAACAGAATACAAAGAAAATGGATGTAGGTTCATAGTGGATGTAGAAAAAGCATTCTTCTCACCACGGCTGTCAACAGAAAGAGAAAGAATTGCAGGATTAGTAAAAGATGGAGAAGTAATAATCAACATGTTTGGAGGTGTAGGAATGTTTTCCGTACTTGCAGCAAAAAATATGTCATGTACGGTATACAACATTGATCTAAATCCTGTTGCAGCACAATTGTGTAAAGAAAATGTTCAAATTAATAAGCTCAAGGGAGAAGTAATTTCTTTGAACGGAGATGCAACAGAAGTGATTAATGAACAGTTAGTTGGGAAAGCCGATAGAGTTTTGATGTTGTTGCCTGAACGTTCTGATGAATTTCTAGATGCTGCATTAACAGGACTAAAAGATGAAGGAATAATTCATTATTATTCTCACATGCATGCGGATAAAAAACAAGATGCAGGAAAATTATCTGAAGAACATTTTATGAGTGTAAACAAAACAAATGCAGACATAATAACTTCACGAAATGTTAGACCAGTAGGACCAAGATTTTATCAAACCGTAGTAGATGTGAAAATTTCTAAAAACTAATCATCTTCAATTAATGAAGAAGGTTTTGCAGTAGTTGTAGCCATTTGATAACCAATCCAAGAAACTATTCCTAAAACACCACCTACAACCATCAATATTGTTAATTGTAAAACAATTGGGCTCCATTCAGAGAGCATCAAAAGATATGCATAAACAAAAAATGCCGCTATACAAGATACAAAGATGAAAACACCCATTGATTTTCGTCTTGACATGTCGATTCGATCAAAAACAGTAATTTAATTGAACTCAATTGCCATCATATAGGCATCTTCGCCGTCACGATAATACGTCTTGAGTCTTTGTTTGATATCCATCCCCAAATCTTGGTATAATTTTACAGCCTCGGTATTACTACAACGAACTTCAAGATACATTTCATCACATTGTTTTTCTTTGACTCCCTTGAATGCTTCATTGACAAGAATTTTTCCATATCCATTTCCACGTTGTTCTTCTAATACTGCAACAGATACAACATGACCTTTTTTTACAAATCCAAGTTTTTTGAAGTTAGAAAATCCAAATTCAGTCTTACACATAATATATCCAATATGATGACCGCTTTTTTCAGCAATCAAAAAGGCTTCAGGTGCTTCTACTAAGAGACTTTCATAAAAATAATCAGAATAGTGTTCAGGTAATGTTTTCATATTAATTTCCATTACACCAATAAGATCACTAGGCTCACAACGTCTGAATATGGCTCCATTATGCTCACGTAGAATTACCTGCATAGTAATACACAAAATGTATCATATTTAATTTGATACTGGAAAAACAATTATGTTCAGATAATACACGATCCTTATGATAGAACCTACACAGGAATTTATTAAAAAAGTTGTAGAGAATCATTTCGATGTTTCTGATATAGAGATAGGTCTAGTGAAGATGCAGTTTTATTTTGAGGATCAAGATTTCAAAGAAAAGTTTGTTCGCTTAACACAAGAATTAGAGACTAACAATTTACTGTGTACACTTGAAAAAGAGGGATACAGGCACATGGTAGTTGTATCAAAATTACCTAAACAAAAAAAGAGAAAGTGGTTATCAAAATCTTGGACGCCGAGAATCATGTTTGCCGCAACTGTTGCAATGGTGTTAATTGATGGCTTTTACAGAACTGCAATGCTTAACACATTTCCACTCATCAAACCAATTGGTGACCCACTTGGAGTTGCAATTGTATATGCATGGGCATTGCTAGGAATTTTAGGTGTGCATGAAGCAGGACATTTGATTGCTGCAAAGTGGCATAAAATAAAGACAACATGGCCATACTTTATTCCAGGAATTCCGATTGTAGGAATACCAACATTTGGTGCATTCATTCAATCAAGAAGTCTTACAGTGAATAGAGACATTTTATTTGATATTGCGGTAGCTGGTCCAATTGCAGGATTAGTGGTTGCAGTAGTTGTTGTAATTTTTGGTGCATGGACATCACCGGTAATTGACAGTCAGATAGCAGAAGATCTGATGATGGGTTCAACATTGTTCCCTATGAATGAAAATTTAATCATGAAAGGTGCACTTGCACTATTTGACAAAGATGGAGACGATGTTGAAGTCATAATGTCTCCAATAATGTTTGCAGCATGGCTTGGATTTTTAATTACATTTTTAAATTTACTACCTGCGTGGCAGTTAGATGGTGGTCATATGTCAAGAGTCATTTTGGGACGAAAATGGCACAAGTATGCAACATATGCAAGTTTAGGAGTTTTAGCATTACTGAATTATTGGATGATGGCAATTTTTATTTTAATTTTAAGTTCAAGAAGTAAAGATGCACAACCATTAGATGACATTTCACCACTATCAAAGAATAGAAAAATTGTTTACATCGGAGTTATTGTTTTAGCGGTTTTGTGTGCACCACTACCAGCATCAATTTTCCCGTAGTAAGGTGCGTGCACCATCTTCAATGACCTGTACTTTTTGTCGTGGACCCTGATTTTTTAAAATATAGTCCATTGATTTTTTAATTCCATCCACGGGAATCATTCCAAGTTTTTTGATGTAAAGTTCAGGTAAGATTGATGTAATTGCAATTTGAGAATTTTTCTGAATTTCTGACAGATAGAGGAGATTTTCCATTCCATCTTCATACTTTGATGCATTTTTGATCTTTTCAGGCGTGATACGGCCATCAATTAATTTTTGAAATGTTTCTGAACCCAATCCAGCCATACATTCAGCTACCAGTATGATTAATCCCTGATTTTTTATCGAGGTGTAAAAGTTCCATACAGAATTTAATGAAGAAGATAGTGTTTGATTACTTGCATCCCTTCCGGTACTAATTATCATTGTACGGAACTTTTCTTCAAAGGTTGCAGTAGATTTTAGAAGTGTTTGAGATATGGATGATGTTTTTGATGGATGACCAACCTGTAAGCCTGAAATTCCTTTTTTGTTTGCTGTAATTTCAATACATGAAACCTCAAATCCATCTGTAAACTTTTTTGCATCACCAAATGATGGAGAATCTGTACCAGGTGTTGGTAAATTTCCTGAGCGATGTGAAAATGCCTCTAACATTTTGTCTGCACCAAACTTACGAAGTAATCTAGTTGCAACAGTTTCATATCCAAATAAACCATCAAATTGCACTTCACCAAGGAATACTAGATTTGAATTTGATAGTTCTTTTTCTTCAAACTCGTTGATAGTTATAGTATCAGGATTATTTGCTTTGATTAGAGGAAGATTTCTTTTGTCAACTAACAGTTTAGGTTTTGAAAATGATTTAATTTCACATTTTTCATAAAGTTTTCCAAGAATTTTTTGTATCGTTATACTGTAATTTTGGATTACAATTTCAGTTGGCTTTGATAAATCAAGTGCTTCTAAATTTTCATTTATGACAGAGTCATCAATTATTGGTTTTTCAAATTCTATTCGTTCATCTAGGTTTTCAGCCATAATATCTAGAACGACCTCATTTTTTCCATAGTTCAACCAAATTTCAGGCATGATTAATGAATAAAATGAACTAAAATAAATACAGCTTTACGAGCATTCAGATCTCTTGCGTGTACTTCTTGTAGCTATTCTTGTGTTATCGATAATTGTTCCAATTGGTGTAAATGATGCACTTGCCGCTGCTGGAGATATCACATGTTGCAATACAGGTAGTTGATCATATTACAAATTATGAGTTGGTTTACTTTA
>JABGTD010000027.1 GCA_018647405.1 Nitrososphaerota archaeon
AAAAAATCAATCAAGGATTATAAAAACCCTACAAGGATTTTTCTATGCGGGTATCGCCCAGCCTGGTCAAAGGCGCTAGCTTGAGGGGTTAGTCTCTTAGGAGTTCGTGGGTTCGAATCCCACTACCCGCATTGATTATTTTTTTGAATTCTCTTGTATATTTTTAATAAATTCCTGTCTTCTGATCTCTTCTGTAAGAACTAGTCTTGTATCTTCAACCAACATTCTGTTTACATCTAATTTTCTTCTTGATTCTTTAACGATCTTATCATATGTTGCAAATGGATACAAAATCAAATACAACTCTTCCATAATTTCAAAATATTTTTCTGCATTCTTTGAATTACCTATTCTAATCTGATCAATTACCTGTCTCTTTAACTCTCCAATACAATCAAGCAAACCAAGTATGTATGATTCGCCTGATACCTTGATTGATCTGTATGATGGAATTTGTTTACCTTCAATTATTGCTAATAATGCAACTGCTTCAACTAATTCCTGTTCTGGTGTTAATATGTATCTCTTAAGATCTTCAGTTGCTTTTTGTTTTAATTTAGTAAGAAGTAATTTTGCCTTTTTAATTTTTAGTTTTGCTGAACCTAAGTCATTTTTATGAATTGCAATTATTGCTTGACTACAATTTATTATAACTTCACGATTATTTTTTATTAAGAACTCTCTTGATGAATTTATTTTTTCTAATTCTTTAGAAATTTGTGGGAGTGAAATTTTTACATTTTTTAATCCCATAGAATCATAAATTGTTATTCTTAGTTAAAGGCGTTTGCAAAACCTCTTTATTGAAACCATTTTGAGTTGTTCTGTGGAAATAACTGTAGATCAAATGTATCAAATTGAAAATAAAGGTCATGATATGGGATTTTTAAAAAAATTTATGATGGAAAATGCAGGAGCTGTTGCTGTAAGAAGATTAATTGAAAAAATTGGTAGTGTAGATTCAAAAAATATTATAATTTTTGTTGGAATGGGAAATAATGGTGGAGACGGTCAAGTTATGGCTAGACATCTTGCAGGTCATAATGCAAACGTAACTGTTGTTCTACTTGGAACTCCTGACAAAATTAAAACTGAAGAAAGCAGTTGGAACTGGTCATTACTTGAAAAAATGCCTTCTGTTAAATTAATTACAGGTAATTCTACTAACTTTGATTTTAAACCAGATATTATTATTGATGGAATTTTAGGTACTGGAATTAAAGGTGATATAAGAGAGCCTTATGCATCTGCAATCAATTTCATTAACCAAACTGATTGTTATAAATTTGCAGTCGACGTTCCATCTGGAATGGATCCTCAGACAGGCGAAACTGCCTTACTTTTTATAAAATGTGATATGACTGTAACTTTTCATAAAATGAAACAAGGAATCCCGAAAAGAAAAGATTTGACTGGGGAGTTATTTGCTGAAAAAATAGGAATTCCTCCCGAAGCGGAGATAGATGTTTTGTGATAGTCCATCAAATTCCAGTAGGACCTATGCAAAATTTTTCTTACATTGTTGAAGATGAGTCAACCCATGAATCGATTGTAATTGATCCATCTTGGGATTTAGAAAAAATAACTGACATAATTGATGAACAAAATCTTAATCCAAAATACATTGTCAATACGCATTGGCATGATGATCATACCAGAGGAAATGAAGAATTAGCGAAGAAATTATCTGTAAAGATTGTTCAACATGAAGCATCAACATTACAAAATGATATGACTGTGAAAAATGGTGATTCGATCAAATTTGGATGCTCAGAACTTGTTGTGTATCATACACCTGGCCATTCTAAAGATGGTATTTGTCTTGTAGGTGATGGAAAAATCTTTTCAGGTGATACTCTATTTGTTGGAAATTGTGGAAGAATTGATCTTCCTGGAGGTAGTGCAAATGAACTTTATCACAGCTTATTTGATGTACTTCATAGTTTGGATGATAATCTTGTATTGTACCCTGGTCATGATTATGGAATGGCTAAAACATCTACTATTGGAACTGAAAAAAATACAAACCCTGTAATGCAAAAGATGAACGAAGATTCTTTTGTAGATCGAATGGGTGGATAACGTGTCAATTACATGCCATGGCGATGTGGACAATGCAAAAAAAATTATTCAGGAACTTTCAAAAAAAAGATTTACTTTTGGTCTAATTGCGTCATATAGTGAAACTTGTGAAATTCCTGGAATTACTATTGCTGGATCTGACAAAGAATCTCTAAAATTTACTGCACCTGCAGATTCTGAATATATTGAATATGGAAAATGCATTTGTATATCTGGAATTCCTATATCTCCTGATGGAAAGCCTACTCCTGCACTATTGACTCGTGTTTCATTAAATGCTGCAAAAATTCCACATTTTATTGTAAATGCTGGAAGTAAAATTGCTCCATCTCTATGTTATTTTGATGCTGATATACTTCCAGGAAAAAATATTTCTGAATCTCCTGCAATGTCAATTCAACAAGTAAAATCTGCAATTGAATATGGAAAGAACCTTGGCAAAACTATGTCACAAAATACTGATTGTCTTGTTATTGGAGAGTGTATTCCTGGAGGTACTACTACTGCACTTACTGTTTTGAGAGCATTTGGATTGGAATGTAATATTAGTTCTAGTATGCAGAATAATCCTTTAGATCTAAAAAATAAAATTGTTCTAGATGCACTAAAACGTAAAAAATCTGATGATCCTTTAGAAATAATTGCTAATTTTGGTGATCCTATGATACCGGTTTGTGCAGGTATGTTGGCATCTGCATCCAAAAAATGTCATGTTATTTTGGCAGGTGGAACACAAATGCTTGCTGTATTGCAACTTGCAAAACATATTGGATATGATGCAAAAAATACTGCAATTGGATGTACCTCATACATTGTTGATGATTCTCAAGCAAAATTTCTTGAAACTTTACACCAAATTGATAATATTGCAGTTCTTTCATGTGATCCTTGTTTACATAACTCTCAACATTTTGGATTTCGTTCTTATGCTGATGGTTTTGTAAAGGAAGGTGCAGGAGCTGGAGGTGCCATAATAGCATCTTTACTAAAAACAGAAAATTCCATAGAACAACTATTTACTTTGTTTGAGCAAGAATACAAGAGAATTTCTACTTTACAGTAACTGATTTTGCTAAATTTCTTGGATAATCTGGATCTGTATCCTTTTCTAATGCTGAATAATATGCTAGTAATTGTATTGGAATGATCTCTGAAATTGGATATAGAATTTCATTAATTTTTGGAATTTCCATCCAATAATCATAAACGTCACTTTCAATATCTGAAACACCAATAATTTTTGCTCCACGGGCTTTAATCTCTCGTGCACTTGTTAATGTGTCAGTATATGTTGAATCATTTGGATTAATGATGATTACAAAAACGTCTGTATCCATTAATGCAAGAGGTCCATGTTTTAATTCTCCACCTGGTATTCCTTCTGCATGAATGTATGTTAATTCTTTTAATTTCAATGCAGATTCTATTGCAATTGGATAGTTTATTCCTCTACCCAGTATGTAAATGTCTGACACATTTTTCAACTCTTTTGCAATTTTTTGAATTTTAACTGGATTTTCTATCATTTTTGAAATTGATTCTGAAAATTCTTCAAAATTAATTGTAATATTTTCACTTAATTTCTGTACAATTTTGTATAATACTATTAGTTGTGCTGTAAAGCTTTTTGTTGCAGCAACTCCTATTTCTGGTCCACAATTCATTCCTAACACAACATCTCCTTTGCGTGTAAGTGATGATGTGAGTAAATTAACAATAGAAATAATCTTACAGTTAATTTTTTTTGCAATTCTTACTGCTTCTAATACGTCTGCACTTTCTCCACTTTGAGATATTGCAATTAAAACTGAGTCTTCTTCAATTGTTTCAGGTGCAAATTGAAGCTCACTTGCTATGATTGGTTCTGATTTTATTTTTACATATTTTGATAAGATTTGTATTGCAATTAATGCTGAATTGTAACTTGTTCCACTTCCTGTAATGTAAATATTTTTTGCATTTTTTATGTATTCTACTGCTTCTTCTAAACCTTCTACTGTTCTTTCGCCTGCTTTTAAGATCACACTTGGTTGTTCGTAAATTTCTTTCAATGTGAAATGTGCATAATCACCTTTGTATGCATCTCCGAATTCTTTTGAGACTTTTGTTATTTCATGTTTAACCTTTTCTCCATTAAAATCTAATATTTGAAATTCATTGTTTTCTAAAATTACAAAATTTCCACTTTTCATATATATTGCATTATCTGTATATTCGATGAATCCTAACACATCACTTGATAAGAAAATATTTTCTTGTCCGACCCCAATTATTAACGGTTCATGAAATCTAGCTGCTGCAAGTTGACCATTTTCAAACATTGCTACAAACGCATAATGACCTTTTATTTCAGAAACTGTTTTCATGATTGTATCTTTAACATTCTTTGTGGATTCATAATTTTTTTGAAGCAAGTTTACAATTATTTCACTATCTGTTTCACTTTTGAAACTATATCCTTCATCCTCTAATTGTTTTTTTAGTTC
>JABGTD010000066.1 GCA_018647405.1 Nitrososphaerota archaeon
AGAAAAAAATAGAAAAAAAAGAAATTCACACTAGTTTCTTGTTGGTGTGAATGCAGATACCCAAGATTGTAATACATTGTTATTTAGGTCACCAAATGCTTTTGCATTGTTTGTGAATGTCTTTACATTTTGACGTGCTGCATCAACTGTTGCAAGTGCCATTTTGTTTTGGACATCAAAAGATTTGACTACTTGTTCACTTGTTTCATGAACTGCTTTCAATGTTGCTTCTGGGACTTTGGTATTGATTCCTGCTTTGGTTGCAAATTTTCTTTGAAACTCAATTGTGGATTCAATAGCATCATCGCATGCTTGGAGATACTCTTGTTGTAAACTGGTAACGGATTGGTGATAACTTGGAATTGATTTCTCAACTGCGTCAAAATATTTGTCGCTTGTTTGTTTCCAACTTGAAAATACATCTTTTGTAGATGTGTTTTCATGGTTACCGTGGTTACCAGATTTTACGTTGTTTTGATTACTCATGGTTGTATACAAATGGTGTTAGTATATATAGCTATTGGTAACTGTTACCAATCATTACCAACCTATGGAAATTAATTGTTAGGTTTGATAGGAGTGATGATTATTTGAACCAAGTCGCCTTCTTCAATTCCAAGAGCATCTCGTTCTGCTTCAGGAATGGAGATTCTGCCATTACTTCCAACAGTGGTTTTGAATGCACCCCATAACAGAAAATTTGGCATCATATTTTGCATGTTAGTAAATGGATTTTGCACATTAGACTGAGATTGATTCATGAAATTTTGAGCATTTGACATATTGTCAAGCCATTGCTTATACATCTCAGAAGGATCAAATTGGTTTTTTTTGCCTGTCATTGGATACCAATGGAAATATGCATAAATAAATGATCGCTATTTTAGAAAATCCGACACAATTTTGTAAAATTTATCAGGAGATTCAACATAAGGCGTATGACCACAGTTTTCCATTTTCACAAATCTACAATCATCAATTTCAGAGACAAATGATTGAGCATATTTGATAGGAATGACAGGGTCATTTTCGCCCCAAATAATTAATGTTGGAGATTTTATGGAAATGAGTTTTTCAGAAATTATTTCAGCGTCTTTTAATCCCAATAACGTAGACATGAATGCCATCTTTGCATTCGGAAGCTTCATTCGCTGTACAAATCCTTTGATGGTTTTTTTATCAATATTTTTACTTCCGGACATAATTTGAAATGCATTAGATGCACTAGAATCACTTGGGTATAATGCAGCCATAACATAAGCATCCAAAGCAGGAGTTGAGTGTTTCATTATTCCAGAAGGAGAGATAAGAACTAGTTTGTCAACCATGGAATTATTTTGATATGTGAATTCAGCTCCAATCTGACCTCCAAGCGAAGAACCGAGTATACTCACAGAATCAATATTGAGTTTTTTAAGAAATTTTCTTATGAAAGCAGATAGATAATCAGTGGTGTAATCAACTACTGGCTTATCACTAAGACCAAAGCCAATTAGATCAGGTACCAACACCCGATAATTTTTTGCAAATTGTGGGATCACGTGTTCCCATCTTTCAGCAGATGCACCCAAGCCATGAATCAATAAAAGATTTTCTTTAGAGGTTCCTTCCTCAATGTATCGGATCGAATTACCATCAATCTCAATGGTTTTTTCATTCAATTATTAGAATATGTAATTGGACGATAAAAGTATGATTTTTGTGAAAAATTACTAATTACCAAACATCGTCAACTTCATCTAATTCTTTGTAATCACGAGGAGGATCCTTTTTGATGATTTTCAGACGAGATATGTCTCGTTTAAAGAATAGATCAAGGGTCCAATCAAGCCATACACGAAATTTTTTGTCAGAGCTTCTAATCTTGGAAAGATATAGATTTCTCCATAAAAGATATGCGAGAAACCCTGAAATATTAATTCCAAAAAATGAGGCGATTCCCGTTCGTTTTCCTATGATTGCACTTTGGCCTTTCCAAGAATAATCAAATTTGGTCATCTTGCCCCCACATACTAATTCTTTCAGATTATTTGCAGCAATTTTTGCATGGGCCTCAGCAATTTGTGCAGTAGGAGGAAAAGGCTTCATGGATAATGCAGGATCAAATGTAGAGCAATCACCGATTGCGAATACCTCAGGAAATTGAGGGACTTGAAGATACTCATTAACTAGAATTCTACCTTTATGAGTTCGAAATAGAGATTCTTTTACTAGATCAATAGGTGTGACTCCTGCAGTCCAGACAAGAGTACGAGAAGAAATAGAGTTAATTTCTACTAATCTGGAGTGGCCTTTTTGTTGAGAAGAATCACTCAGTAAAACTTTGTTTGATTTTGAACTACTTTTCAGTAAAACCTCTTTTCCATCAAACGAAGTTACACCAGCATCAAGAATTACATTAATCCCTCGTTCTACTAGTTTCTCCTTTGCAAAATTAGCAAGTTTTTGTGGAAAACCATTTAGAATTTCAGTGGTAGCTTCAATGAGAGTTACTTTTACATCATTTTCAGATATGCTAGGATAATATTCAGATACATCAGAAATAAAGTCATTTAATTCGCCTGCAGTTTCAACTCCTGCAAAACCACCCCCAACAATTACAATTCGTAACAAAGCTTTTCGAAGTATAGGATCAGTTTCATTTTCTGCCTGCTCCAGTAAATCAATAATTCTATTTCTGAGCAAAATAGCATCATTGATAGTACTCATTTGATATGAATTTTCTTCAACATTTTTCATCCCAAAAAAATTAGTCTTACTACCTAATGCAACAACAAGAAAATCATAATGAATTAGCATTCCTCTATTTTCATTTGTTCCGTACAATGCAACAGATTTACCATGAGGATCGACGTACTTGATTTTTCCTTCATAGAATTTTATTTTTTTGATTAATGTTCTAATGGGAGTAACTATGTGCCTTGTCTCAATTGTGCCAGAAGCAACTTGAGGCAACATTGGAGTAAAAAGAATGAAATTGTCTTCACTAACCAATGTAATCTCAATTTCAGAATTGATTCCAAAGTAAGATTCAAGTTTTAAACAGCATTCCACCCCTGCAAAACCACCACCTAATACTAAAATTCTTTTCATGTACAGGGATTTGTGTTCCGAATTAATAACGTATAGTAAAAAAAGCATAAGAATATCTAACCAAGGTGTTTTTTCAAAATATCATGATTACACCAGGACGTCCTGTCAAAGATGTTGAAATTACTAGAGATTCCAATACAGATGACATATTCAATGAATTAGGACAGTCAGGAGGATTTGAGGCAAGAAATGTAGCCGAAGGAGTCGATATTCTATACAATATGATTAGTGATGAAAAATGTACAAAATTTCTGTCCTTTATTGGAGCAATTGTTTCAACAGGATTTAGAGGAATTATACGAGATATGATAAAGAAAAAATGGTGTGATGTTGTAATCACTACATGTGGTGCCTTAGACCACGACATTGCAAGACATTTTTCAGAATACAAAGAAGGATCATTTACAATGGATGATAGAGAATTAGCAGATCAGAATATCCACAGATTAGGAAATGTTCTAGTTCCAATGGAAAGTTATGGACCATTAATTGAAGAAAAGGTTCAAGCAATTTTAGAAAAAGCATACAATGAAGGTAAAAAAGAAATGTCCACCATAGACATTAACAGAGAAATTGGAAAATCCATGGGTGAAGATTCATTTTTGTATTGGGCATACAAAAATGAGATTCCAGTAGTGGTTCCAGGAATCATGGACGGAGCAGTAGGAAGTCAAGTATGGATGTTTTCACAAAAACATTCAGATTTTAAATTAAACATAATTGAAGATGCAAATTTTCTTTCAGGGTTAGTATTCAAAGCAGAAAAATCAGGAGCATTAATGTTAGGAGGAGGCGTTCCAAAACATCATACATTGTGGTGGAACCAATACAGAGAAGGATTAGACTATGCAGTGTATGTTACAACAGCACAAGAATTTGATGGAAGTTTAAGCGGTGCGCTAGTAAGAGAGGCAATATCATGGGGCAAAGTAACAAAGGATGCAACAGAAACAACCATCCATGCAGAGATTACAACTGTTTTTCCATTCATGTACAAGGCATTATTAGAAAAACTAGAAAAGTAACAGGACTTAGAATCTAACATGTTACCATCAATTGAGAGTATAAAACAACAGCGACTCAAGATCAATATGACTCAAAAAGAGCTTGCCAGAGCAGTAGGAGTAAGCACATCAATGATCAATCAAATAGAATCGGGTCGAAGTGCTCCAAGTTATAATACAGCAAAAAAAATTTTTGAAGTATTAGAAAGACAAGAAATAGAGGCATCCACACATAATGCAGGAGAATTATGTAGTCAAAAAATTGTAAAACTAAAACCAACAAACACACTTGGAGAGGCAATGTCAAAAATGGATAAAGAAAAAATTAGTCAAATTCCAATTTTTGATGACAATATACCAGTAGGAGTAATTTCAGATTCAGGAATAATTAGTCACATGAGCGTGGGAGTCTCAAAAAAGATCAAAATTCAAGATATAATGGAATCAACCCCTCCAATAGTAGATAATGAAACACCTGCAAACACATTAGCGCCACTCATAAAATATTCAAAATGTATCTTAGTTAGAAAAGGAACCAAAATTATCGGGATAATAACTGCATCAGATACATTGAAGATGATAGAATAGATTAGAGATAATCAGGCAAGATTTCTTTTCTAATAATTTTTAGAATTTCATAGATGGTTATCTTTTGATCTTCTGAAGAATTTCCTAAAATTCTAATTGAAATTCCAGAATTATTAGGCATTACACTAGACCCACCAGACATGTTTTGTGTATGAGAAAATAGTTCATTAATCAAATCATTAATTTTTGTTACATCTTTTTTTGTTAATACATAGACAGAGGTAAGAATTGTTTTATCATCAAACATCGTAAGTGCTTGAATTTTTTGTGTTTTTGGAGTTAAAAGTGATGTATCTCTAAATTTTATTTTTCCATTTATTTTTCCTTCAGTTTTCAGATAACATACATCAAAATCAAACATCTCACCCATTGCAATTCTTCCAGGTACAATTGTCTCAGAATAAACAACGGTAGAGGAATCATCTATCTCCAGATTTGTTTTTTGGTAAAAACGTGAATTTTTGTATGGAATAATTTGTTCAGGTATAAATTCAAGATATGAATTATCTTTCAAGTTAAGAGTCACCATATGTGTTGCATAGTTTGAGTCCATTTTGTAAATTCTAGTTGCACCTTGAGTTGTAAGATGAGATATGGCATTATTTTTTAGTTCGACATCCATCCTGTAACGATCTCCTTGTAAAATTCCACCTGAAGGAGATAAAACAAACACATGAGCCATAGAAGGGTAATCCAAATCATAATGTAGTGCCTTTTGCACATATAGTGGAACCTGAGTTCGTTTTTTTGTAATGATGGTTTTTTGTTTGTCAGAATCATTCTGTAACTCTAATTGTAGATAACCAATCTTTCCAGATTTACCCACATTCATTTGTGCAACATCACCATCGTATTGTGAAATTTCTTGTGGGATATCAGAAGGAGTACAGTGTTCTAAACTCATGATTTCACCTGAGTAATCATATTTTTTGGGGGTTCATCAAACAAAACATCATGAATAAGGTGTCGTGCCACCTGCTCAATACCTTGATCAGTCTTACAATTTACCAAGACGTGTGGCTTATTTTTTCTAACAATTTTTGCATCACGTTCCATCACATTTAGATCAGCACCAATTGATGGAGCAAGATCAATTTTGTTAATTACCAAAAGATCACTTGTTTCAATTCCAAGTCCACCTTTTCTAGGATATTTGTCGCCCCCAGAAACATCTACAATGTATATTGTATAATCTGCAAGTGCAGGACTAAAGGTAGTAGTGACATTATCTCCACCACTTTCAATAATTATTAAATCCAAATCATCATATTTTGCTTCAATTTCTTCAATTACTGCAAGATTGATTGATGGATCCTCTCTTACAGCAGTATGAGGACATCCACCAGTTGCTAGACCAATCACCATATTTTCAGGAAGTAAACCTTGGTCTGTTGCCAAATTTTTTCGAATTCTATCAGCGTCTTCTTTTGAGATTACATCATTTGATATTATACATACACGATAATTTTTTTTTGCAAGAAATGGAACGACCCTTTCAATTAGCATACTTTTACCAGCACCTACAGGACCTCCAATACCTATACGAAGAATTCTAGTCATAACCAAAAAATTTCTCTTTATGTAATAAACATTTTAGAAAATTTGTTTTCATGAGTCATTTGAATAAGGTCATATTGTGGAGAAAATTGCCAGCAATCATTAATTTTTGTATCTACAAATTTTTCTAAAGTTTGCTGAATTTTTGGTTTAATTTTATGTAAAATTTTTTGGCTTTGGATATGATCAATCATTCCCAATCTTAATGCAGCGCCAGTAGTGCTAACACAAAAACCATACATCATCATCTGTCTTGCCTGTTCTTTTTTTATACCCATTGCAAAACTGCACACACCTGCAACAACAGGATGTGTTCCAGGCGAATCATTTTTAGATATTTTTTCAGAGTATGATTTGAGAAAACTGTCAGAAGATATTGCGACGATGCATTTGAGCATTTGTGAGCCTGCCCTACATGATGCCGCACGAGATTCTTGAATTAATTTCATCGAATAAAGAACATTATCACACCTAATTATTCCCGAAATATCTTTACTTTTAGCACAGTCATACGCATTTGATAATGCTACAGAATCTGCAGGGCCAAGTTGTTGTTCCAATGTAACTTCAAGAAAATCATAAACATCACCTTCAGATGATGCACGTTTTTCATCAAATATTGTTTCGAGTCCATTTGACAATGTATAAAGACCAGAAGGAAAAAAAGAATCTGAAAGCTGCATCAATGTAAGTTCAGAAAAATCAGTGTTCATGAACATTCATTCCTTGATTTGGCACAAAAATTTTATCTTCAACAGTCATTGAGATGTGATGAATGATTTCAGAGAATAGTTTCTCAAATAACTCTACTTCATTTTCATCGTGAATTGGAAATAATACAGAGCCATCAGACGTAATGGATAATGGACGATGCCTATTTCCTATGATATGGCCAAGTTGTACACGTATAGAAGAAGAGTGATGATCATCAGTTACTTTAACAGACATTATTTTTTCAGGCAATTGATGAGTTATAATTAAATTAGAATTAATTTCCAATACATCCCCATTTTGTAAAGTTATTCCAGGTTCAAGGGATAGTCCAATTTCAGTCCCATCATCAGTTTTGGTACGTAACCTAGATTTTTCCATATCACTTCTAGACAAAGAGAGTTGTTTTATGGTGCGATTTTGTGTTGCGTTTTCAATTTTTTCCTTTAAATTACTATCAAGGTATGCATTACCTAGAATTGAATTAATCAGCAACATGTAGAGTATTGGAATTTGCCAAAGTTAAATTTTTAGATATTTCAATTTTTAAATACACCAAAAATCAAATTTATTCATGTTTTTAACTCCAAGAGAGATTGATAAATTACAAATTTTTACCGCAGCACAAGTTGCAATAAGAAGAAAAGAGAGGGGAGTGAAATTAAACCACCCAGAATCTGTTGCAATTATTGCAGACCATATTTTAGAAGGAGCAAGAGACGGAAAATCAGTTTCAGAGCTAATGAGTTCTGGCAAAAATGTCTTAACAAAAGAAGATGTTTTGCCAGGAGTCATAGATATTATTCATACAATTCAAGTTGAAGCCACCTTTAATGACGGAACAAAACTCGTGACCATTCACGACCCCATAGTGTGATAGATATGATATCTAGATGGCGTTCCAGAGTACCACATATTGGAGAGTATATGCCTGCAGAAGGAAACATAATTGCCAATGAATCAAAAAAAACATTCAAACTGAATGTTTCAAACACAGGGGATAGACCAATACAGGTTGGATCACACACACATTTTGCTGAAGCAAATAAGGCGTTAGAATTTGATAGAGAGAAAGCACTTGGATTTCATCTAAACATTTCGTCTGGCACATCTATTAGATTTGAACCTGGAGAATCAAAACATGTAGAGGTAGTAGAGTTTGGTGGAAAGGGGATAATATTTGGATTTAGCGGACTTGTAAGTGGAGATTTAGAATCAAAAAGAGAAGATGCAAAAAAGAACATTCGTGAAAAAGGTTTCAAGAATGTTTTAGAAAATACAGAAAACGAATCAAGTTCACTTGAGATTCCACGAAATAGATATGTAGAATTATTTGGACCTACCACAGGAGACAGAGTCAGATTAGCAGATACCGACTTAGTGATGGAGATTGAAAAAGATCTCATAAAATATGGAGATGAGTTAGTATTCGGAGGAGGGAAAAGTGCAAGAGATGGGCTTGGACAAGCAAGCGGTGTCTTACGTGAAGACTCTGCAGATTTGGTAATCACTAATGCAATGATCATTGATCCAAAACTTGGAATAATTAAAGCCGACATTGGAATTAAGGACGGAAAAATTCTTGGAGTTGGAAATGCAGGAAATCCAGACGTGATGGATGACATTGACATTGTAGTTTCATCCAATACAGAAATTATTTCAGGTGAACATACAATTTGCACACCAGGTACGATAGATAGTCACATCCACTTTATATCACCTCAACAATCAATTGATGCAATTTGTAATGGAACTACTACAATGATTGGGGGCGGTACAGGTCCAGCAGATGGAACAAATGCAACAACATGCACTCCAGGAGAATTTAACATTCACAAAATGATAGAGGCAGTAGAAGAGTTCCCAATGAATTTTGGATTTTTGTGTAAAGGAAATGATTCAAGAGAAGAATCTTTGATGGAGCAAGTGAAGGCAGGAGCTTGCGGTCTAAAACTGCATGAAGATTGGGGAACAACTCCAGCCACCATAAATTCAGCACTAAATGTGGCTGATAAAACTGACACCCAAGTTGCAATACATACAGATACTCTAAACGAATGTGGCTACGTAGACGATACAATTGCGGCAATCAATGGTAGAGTAATTCACACATATCATACAGAGGGAGCCGGAGGAGGTCATGCTCCAGATATCATGAAAATAGCATCAGAGCCAAACATTTTGCCGTCATCGACAAACCCTACAAGACCATTTACAACAAATACGCTAGAAGAACATCTGGATATGATGATGGTATGCCATCACTTGAATCCATCAGTTCCAGAAGATATTTCATTTGCAGAATCAAGAATTAGAGCCGAAACAATTGCAGCAGAAGATATTCTTCATGATGTGGGAGCAATCAGCATGATGTCTTCAGACAGTCAAGCAATGGGAAGAGTAGGAGAAGTAACAACACGAAATTGGCAAACAGCTGATAAGATGAGAAAGATGAAAGGTCCACTAACAGAAGACAGTGAAGAAAATGATAATTTTAGAATAAAACGTTACATTTCAAAAATTACAATTAATCCTGCAATCACACATGGCATATCAGACTATGTTGGTTCGTTGGAACCTGGAAAGATTGCAGACATTGTTGTATGGATGCCGCAATTTTTTGGAATAAAACCAAAATTAATCATAAAGGGTGGCTTCATTGCATATGCATTGATGGGAGACCCTAACGCATCAATTCCAACAACAGAACCAATCTATTATAGACCAATGTTCGGGGCATTAGGAAAAGCAAAGAAAACTACATCAGTTACATTCACATCACAACTTGCACTTGATAATGGCTTGGAAGAGAAAATAAAAATTGAGAAAAAACTACTTGCCGTAAAGAACTGTCGAAATATTGGAAAAAAAGATATGGTGTATAATGATGCTACACCAAAAATTGAAATTGATCCTGAAACATATGAAGTAAAAGTTGATGGAGAAATAGCTACAGTAGATCCTACAACAGAAGTATCACTAGGACGTTTGTATAGTTTATTCTAGACATTACCTAATAGTAATTTTCTATTGTTTATTGTACGTCGTACCAACATAAAGCCAGCAGCCGTTGTAAATGCACCAAATAAGATATTCACAATACTCATCTCACCTTCAGGATCTTTTGGTCCAGTTAATGTAAAGACCATTCCTAGTACCATCATTACTGCTCCAAGTCCACCAATTATGAGCATTGGAATAGGGATCTTTTGTTTCATTTCACCACGACTTTTGTCAGGCAATACTCCACTAGCAGCTACCTTATGACAAACATCACAAAAGTGCTTTTGTTTTTTTCCTTGCCATGCTGTGTTTAGGAAGAAAAATTCAGTTTGACACAAATCACATGGTTTCATTGGTAATGTCACTTTGCCGTTTTTCTCCCAATCCTGACCTATTTTCAGCATACAAGGTTTACAGAAACTTCCAGGAACTCTCCAGAATTTATTAAATTTATATTTTTTAAGACCGAGAGGAACGCCACAGCCAGTACAAGATGCCATATTAAAGCACCATATCCCGCATTAAAAAGAATATTGGAGGAAAACAAAAGTTAGATGTAAGTGAGTTCATAATGAAATAGATAATTCTCTAGGCAGATTCTTTCTTGCCTGAGAAGGCTTTTGCGAAACCTTTTCTTGATTCCACGATTGGAAGTCCTATGATGAATGCTGAGGCTATACTGACCCATGTGATTGCGATTCCGACCCATAATCCGTAGAATCCAAAGTCGAAGACGTATCCTGAGAAGTACAAAGGCATTGGCCAGAATATAATAACTATCAAAGTGAGTATGCCTCCACCTTTAAGACTGAACTTGAAGGCTTTCTTTAGTTGTTCTTCGTCTTGTTCACGTTTTACTAATTCTGCTGCTGCATCACCGGACATGTCATCAGTGACAAGGGACATGTGTGCGTCCAACTCTTTCCAGTCGTACTTCTTGTTTTGTGCCAAACTAATGACTACACAGATTAATCCAGATGATAATATTGCTACAACATTTCCATAAAGCATTGGGAATGCCCCACCAAGTGAGCCGATATCAATAACTCCATCAGCTTCAGATGCTGCGACACTAGTCCAAGTTAGTAATGATAGCATTACACCGATTATTGCACCGGCAACTGCACCACCACGAGTTGTTCTACTCCAAGTAATCGTTAACGCAATCGGGATGACGGCAGAGCCAATCAATATTCCCATTGCCAAGTATACAAATCCTAAGCTTAATCCCATTCCTAATAGTACGACCGCAAGCATTCCCATTCCAAGTCCAAACGCAACTATAACTCCACGACTCACCTTTAGTAGCTGCTTGCCAGTGGCATTTGGATTCTTGTAAGTTCGGTAAACATCGTAAGTAATCAAAGAGGATACTGCGATTAGTTCAGCAGATCCTGCAGATGTTACAGCCATGAAGAGCATGACTAGTACCAGTACGGCACCTATCTCACCCATTAGTACGGATGCTGCTGCTGGAACTACAAGTCCGAGCTGCACCTGTTCAGGTGTAAGCGCCACATCAAGCGCCACCGCCGTCAGTCCCATAGTAGTTGCTAGTGTAAATGGAATTGCGAACCAGCACATTCCTCCAAGTAAGAAACCCTTTACGGTTGCACTTGGTTGTGCAGCAATTGCACGTTGCCAGTATGCCTGGTCTACAAAGACAGTTCCAAAGTTTCCTACAATATTGATAACTCCAAAGATTAAGCCTCCTGCAGAAGCCATTGTTAGGTATGCACCCATTGCATTACCAGGCTCACCAGGTGTGAAAGTTGGTTCTAAGACAGGATTTAGTGAAGCCGCCTCGACCAGTTTATTATACATTCCTTCAACTCCACCCGTAATTGGGCTGATGAAGAATACCATTGATACGAAGGTTAGAATTACTATAAAGATAATGACCGTGTGCATGTAATCTGCCACAAACGTAGCCTTTAGTCCACCAACTAGGGTGTAAATCATAACTCCAACAGGAATCAACATTGCTGCTAGAGAGATATCCATTCCAGTTAAGCCGTTTACAACTGCTGCGCCTCCAAGTAGAAGCATACCAGTTACAATCATGTTACATGTTAATGCAAAACCTAAGAAAACTTTGTGAGTACCAGCACCAAATCGTGCTCTAATAATTTCCAAAAATGTGTGTGCGTTAGGAGCCTTTCGTTTTAGTTCAATTGCTAGAATTCCGAATAAAAGTACCTGAATTGATGCACCTGCGGCATACCAGAAAGGACCACTTACACCGTAAAGATATGCGACTGTAGAAGATTGTAGTAATGTTGCAGCCCATGTCCATGCTGAGACAATTGCTGCTGCGGTTAGACCTGTTTTGATAACTCTTCCCGCAGTGTTAAATGCTTCAGAGCTTTGAACATGTCCAAGATATTTCTCTTCGAGTTTAATCTCTGCAGAGATAATTCCTGCGAAGACCATTCCAAGACCTACAACGATGAACCAACCAATTGATTCATCTAAAACTTCACCTAGCTTAAACTCACCACTGATTGCACCTGCCGCATCTGCATCAGGCATTAGACCTAGAGATGCGATCGATATTGCAAACAATGGTAATAGTATTGCTAAATTACGTTTCAACAGAATTACGCCAAATAACTGAGATATAAGGAGTTCTAGAATTTGGCGATTGTTGAATTATTATATATTGTTATATAGTGCTAATTTTGGACATTGGAAACTATAGTTTTAGAAAAAAAGTTTCCACTATGAAAAAAATCAGTTCTGGATTGAATTTAGTATTTACCAATTTTTAGGTATGTCATGTTTTGATAGAGCGATAGATCATACAATATTCAGCCAACACTTTGGATGTTATGATATTTTTAATAGGTTCATTAATTGGAAGGATAATATTAGAAATTGAAATAATAACTCAATTTTTAAGATAGTAGAATTTCATTTCTTTGTGGAATTAGATACGAATGATTTGAAGATTTTAGGGGCAGTAAAAAAAGGCCTTACAACATTTGGAGGGATAAAAAATGTGATGAATTTGAAAAAAGATGAGCTGGTAAAAATTTTAGATATTTTAGATGAAAGTGAAATGATAAGATCTACAACAGATACAGGACTGTTAGGACAGAAAAAATTAATCATTCATCTAACAGACAAAGGAGAACAGAAAATTCAAGAATATCTTGAGATATTACGTAAAAAATGGAGAGACATGCTTGATTTGGCAATTGCCGGAGAGAGAGACCAACTTGATCAGATGATTAAAGATAATCCATTCATGGTAAACATGATGGTATTTTTTAAAGTGACAGATTTACCAACTTTAAGCAGATTGAATTTAAGATTTCTTTTGGAAGGAAAACATCTTTGTTACAAATGTAAAAAAGAGCTTACAAGATTCACGCAAAGGTTTTCAGTTTCGGATGTTAGAAAATTTCAATTCAAATTACCACGTGGAATGACTACCAGAGATGATTTATGTGCAGACTGTTTTAACAAACTAACTAAGCATTAGACATTCGTTTTTTCACAACTTGTAAAACAATTCTTGCAATAATTACTACAATCACAATAATTATTGAATATGTCCAAATGTCAGTTAAATCTTGATCTTCTTGTTGTGCCTCGTCAAGGGGCTTAGAATCAAATTGAGCACCAGGAGCAAAAATATCTTTGTCCATCACAGTTTCAGCAAATGCAACGGATGGAATAATAGTTAATGTGAGAACAAATAGTACAATAAAAAATGGATTCAAGTAATTTTTTGTTTATTTGAAGAATTTAACAATTTGCAAAATTAATCAAAGAAGCCGGTAACAGCTACGAATAGACCAATCATACTAAAAATTACGATTACAACACCCATGGTTTGTCTGTTATTCATAATTTATGTAGAAAAATGACCAATTTAATGATTCAGAATAGAATGATTCAAAAAACTAATTAAATTTATTTTCAAAAACTACATCTTTCAAACTTAATTGTCCCCCTCTTTCATTTGCAGGAGAAACTGCCTTTCCGACAACTATCATCAATACAATTAGATGGTCTTCAGGAAGATTGATGATTTTTGCCATTTCATCATAATCAAAACCAACCATCGGACAAGAATCAAGACCCATTTGTTTTGCAGCGAGCATTATGGTTTGACCTGCAAATCCACATGAACGCATCGCCTCATCTCGTCTATTTTGAGGACTATCCGAATATTTTTTATGCATTGCTTCTTTGACATGTTCTTGTTTTTCAAGAGGATGATTTTTCCAATATCTCATAGGATCGTCTTTCCAGGCATTCATATTTCCACAAAGTAAAATTACCAAAGACCCATCTAATGGCTGTGCCTGATTACGAGCAGCCACATGAATTTTTTCTTTTGTTGGCTGATCAGTTACTGTGACAAATCTCCAGTTTTGTTGATTATAGCTAGTTGGAGAAAGTAAGGTCAGTTTCATCAAAGATTCAACCTGTTCAGCAGTCATTTTGTAAGTGCTATCAAATTTTTTAATTGCACGTCTTGCTTTAATTGCATCAAAGGTATCCATTTGCTATATCAATTCCATTTTTTAATTATTTTTCAGGATGAGAACATAATTCAGTCAAAACTCCCTCTAATGACTTTGGATGAATGAATGTAACTTTAGTTCCAGCAGAACCAGGACGAACCTTTCCCAAAAATTGTACACCACATCCTTCCATTCGTTCTACCTCACCTTCAATGTTGTCAGTTTCTAATGCCATATGATGTAGACCAGGACCTTTTTTGTCAAGAAATTTTTTGATTGGACTATCATCTTTGGTTGGTTGCATCAACTCAATTCTTCCATTCTCCATTGAAATAATTGCAACCTTTACACCTTCAGATTCTACTGTTTCAAATTCAATTTCATCAATACCAAGTGCTTTTTGATATACCTTTGCAGATGCTTCTACATCAGTTACTGCAATTGCGATGTGATCAATTTTCATCTAGAATATCTCCTTTGGTCTATATTCACCAAACACTTCTCGTAATGTGTTACTGATTTCACCTGTCGTAGCATATGTTTTTACAGAATCCAGTATGAATGGCATGAGATTTTTATCAGTCTCGGCTGCCACCTGTAATTTTGATAATGCCGTGCTGGTTTTTTTATTATCTCTAGATTTTCGTAAAGCTTTGATTGCCTTTTCTTGTTTTGCACCTAATGAATCGTCAATTCGTAGTAGTTTTTGTTTTGCCTCAACTTCATCTACAAATTTGTTGACGCCAACTAAAACTCGTGAAGAATCATCAACCTCTTTCTTAATACGGTATGCATTTTGTCTAATCTCTGCTTGGAAGAACCCTTTTTCAATTGCTTTTAGTGAGCCGCCCATTTTGTCAATTCTTTTAAGATAAGCCCAAGTTTGTTCTTCAATTTCATCACATAATTCTTCTAGATAATGAGAGCCAGCCATTGGGTCCACCGTTTTTGTAATACCAGATTCAGATGCAACAATTCGTTGTGTTCTTAATGCAATTTTTGCAGACTCTTCAGTTGGAAGTGCTAATGCCTCATCTCTTGAATTAGTATGAAGAGATTGAGTTCCACCTAATACGGCAGCCATTGTTTGCATTGCAACACGAACAATGTTATTATCAGGTTGTTGTGCAGTAAGTGATTCACCACTTGTTTGAGTATGGAATTTTAATTGTAAAGATTTTTCATTTTTAGCATGGAATCTTTCTTTTAGTATTTTCGCATAAACTTTTCTTGCAACTCTGAACTTTGCGATTTCTTCAAAGAACTCTATAGTACAACAAAAGAAAAATGATAATCTTGGAGCAAACTCATCAATTTTTAATCCCTGTGCAATACATGTTTCAATGTATTCAATTGCGTTTGCTATAGTAAATGCAATTTCTTGTACTGCATTTGATCCTGCTTCTCTGATGTGATAGCCAGATATTGAAACAGGATACCATTGTGGAACCTCTGTAGCACAATATCCAATCATGTCACCAATTATACGCATTGATGGTTCAGGCGGATAAATGTACGTATTTCTTGCAATGTATTCCTTGAGTATGTCATTTTGCGTAGTTCCTCTCAATTGTTTACTTGAAAATCCTTGAGATTGTCCCACCGCAATATAGTATGCCAATAAGGTTGATGCGGTTGCGTTAATTGTCATTGATGTTGAGACATTTCCTAATTCAATTCCATCAAATACAGTCTGCATGTCTTTTAGTGATGAAATTGATACGCCGACCTTTCCTACCTCTCCTTCTGCTTGCGGTGCATCTGGGTCATGGCCAATCTGTGTTGGCAAGTCAAATGCCATTGAAATTCCAGTTTGTCCCTTGTCTAACATGAACTTGTATCTCTTGTTACTTTGTGCAGCATCACCAAATCCAGCATACTGACGCATAGTCCAAAATCTATCACGATACATTCCTTGATGAATACCTCTTGTGTATGGAAACTTTCCTGGAATTTCTTTTGTTTTCTTTTTGGCGGATTTTACATAAAATGGTTTAATCGGAATACTGGAATCTGTAACGTATTGTTTTTCCACTGTTTTTGTTTTCTTTTTTGCTACCATTTTAATCACTTTATGAATTTTTTTGTCAGCTTGTCTGCCGCCTCAAATGGATCCATCTTTTTTTCTTGTACCTTTTTCAAATAAGAAGAAAATGACTTGTTTTTACCAATCATTGTTGAAATTTCCTGTCTAACGTTATTTAAAATAATATCTTCTAATTCAGATTTTAAACGAGTTTCCTCAGAACTCTTTTTATCCTTTATTTTTTGTTTCATCAGTTCTTTTAATTTTGAAGCTAATTCTTTGATTCCCTTATTTTGCTTTACAGATGTTTTGAGAATTACAACTTCTTCTTCTCCAGTTCCAATGAAATCCTGTAATGCCTGAAACAGTTGTGTTGCCCCATCAAGATCACTCTTGTTTACCAAATAGATGTCACCAATTTCCGTAATTCCTGCTTTAATGGTTTGAATACTATCTCCAGTGTGCGGATTAAATGTAACAACGGTGATATCTGCAATTTTTGAAATATCAACTTCCGTTTGTCCAGCACCAACACTTTCAATTATGATTGGATTAAATCCGGCATATTCCAGTACACGTAAACTGTTTCTAACAGAATGTGCAATGGCTCCAGTTGCACCACGTGATGCAATACTTCGAATGTATGTTCCAGTATCAGTTGATTCCGACATTCTAACACGGTCACCTAAAATGGCACCACCTGTAACATGGCTAGTAGGGTCAACTGCCAATACAGCGGGTTTTAGTTTTAATTTTTTCATTTCCATCGATAGTTTGTTTATGAGAGATGATTTTCCAGCACCTGCAGGTCCGGTAATTCCAATAACAATTGCCTTACCAGAGGTTTTGTAAATTTTTTTGATTAATTGGCGTGCCTCTTTTGGGTCATTTTCCATTATAGAGATAGCCTTTGCAATTGCACCTCTCTTTCCTTTTTTTAAATCTGGAAGCATTGACATACAAAACCGTCTCATCCCTTGATTAAAAATCTTAGATGTAAAGAAAGATTTTAAAGCCAAATTTTAAGAATTAAATCATGAAGCAAAAGGCACAATCACGACGCGTTAAAATTCTAGTTGCAAAATTAGGTCTAGATGGTCATGATAGAGGTGCGTTAATTCTATGTAGAGCATTTAGAGATGCAGGAATGGAGGTAATCTATTCAGGATTATTTGCAACACCAGACAGAATTGCACAAATTGTAGAAGATGAAGATGCAGATGCAGTTGCCTTAAGTTTGCTCAATGGAGCTCATGGAACGTTGTTCCCAAGAGTTGTAAAAGAATTGAAAAAGAAAAAGATCAATGACGTGTTAGTTGTTGGTGGAGGAGTTATTCCTGAAGAAGATAAAAAAGCATTAGAAAAATCAGGAGTTACAGGAAACTTTGGTCCAGGAACATCACTAGATTTGATAATCGAACATATTACAAAAGGCGTTTCTAAACTAAGAAAATTATAAGTTTATTCAGTAGAATCAGGCCACATCATTTTTCTCATCTGTTTTCCTACAGTTTCAATTTGATGACCATCTAAGTCTTTCATGTATTTATCAAATGCAGCCTTTCCTTCATTTTGATAATTGTCAATCCATTCTTTGTTGAATGTTCCATCTTGAATCATTGTTAGAACTTTTTTCATGTTTGCTTTTGTATCAGATGTCATTACCATTGGACCTCTTGTTAATCCACCGTATCTTGCAGTTTCTGAAACACGTCTCCACATTCCATTAATTCCATATCTTTGAATCATGTCTACAATTAATTTTAATTCGTGTAATACCTCAAAGTATGCAATTTCTGGTTGATATCCTGCTTCTACTAAAGTTTCAAATGCGTTAACTACCATTGATGCAGAACCTCCACACAAATCGGCTTGTTCTCCAAACCAGTCGGTTTCTACTTCTTCTTTGAATGTTGTTTGGATTAATCCTGCACGTGCGCTACCAATTGCTTTTGCAATTCCTAATGTTCTATCCCACGCTTTTCCTGTTTTGTCTTGTTCTACTGCAACAATTGATGGAGTTCCAAAGTTTTGTAGATAGGTCTCTCTTACTTTAGAACCAGGTCCTTTTGGTGCAACCATAATTAGATCAACGTTTTCTGGTGCGTCAATCCATTTCCAGTAGATTGCGGCTGCATGTGAAAATGATAATGCTTTTCCGTCAGACAGGTTTGGGGCAATCTCTTCTTTGTACACTTTGGCTTGAACCATGTCAGGAATTAAAATATGAACGATGTCTGCTTTTTTTGTGGCATCAGCTACTGACATGACTTCATGACCATCATCTTTTGCTTTTTGCCATGTTGGACTACCCTCTTTTAGACCAACAATAACTTTGAGACCTGAGTCTTTCATATTGTTTGCCTGTGCATCACCTTGGATACCATATCCAATTACTGCAACAGTTTGGTCTTTGATAGGATCAAGACTAATGTCTGCGTCTTTCCATGTCTTTGCCATACTAAAATTCAAAGTCAATTCTATATAATCTATTCAATAATCAAATTCATGATTACAGATAATCCAAAATTTGTAAAATTACTAATAATCATAGTATTTGCAATTGTTGTTCCTCTCAGCATTATAGGAATTAACATGTATGAGAAAAATGTTACAAATCCTCGAATATGGGAGGGATGGACATGTAGCGAGATGGAGAAATTTGCATTAGAAGATAGAGATGACACTCTAAATGATTATCAGGCAAGTAAATTTCATGAGAAGCTATCAGAGTGTCTATCCAAATAACATATTTTTTAATTAATAAGAATGCTCGTCAAAGTCAGAGCCAAGAGGAATTGATGCGACAACAGTAGTGTCGGTTAGTTGGCATGTAGGTTCCAAATTTGGAGTTTTTTCTACAAAAATTTTACGTAATAATTTTTCAATGAAAACAGACCAGGTCATTCCCAATCCATGTTGAATAATAAAGTGATGTAGTTGACCTTCAATTCTATGATCAGATTTTAGACCTGATGCACGCATGAAATCTTCAAGCATTTCGATTGTTCGTTCTAAATCATCTCCACCTTTTGAAAACATTGTAGAATCCATTATGATTGGATATAGCTTATCAACGAGATTATCTACCTGGGTTTCAGTCATATCTTTTCCAATTATTTTTAACAAGCCATGTGGTACGGGAATCATTCCAACCACCTCTTCAATTCTATCCCATTTGACATATTTTTCTAAAATTTGTTTTACCAAAACATTTTCAGATATGTTTTTTTCTTGAGCTTCAGTTTGTAATTCATTTAAAATTTCTTCAGGAAGTCTGTAACTAGTACTGCGAGTAGGTTTTTTCTCAATAACATGTTTTTTTCTTGATATACTTTCCACAACCCCAATATGTTCTTCCAAGATATTAAAGATTGGATGGAATGGAGTTTAGAATTATTTCCATATCGATGAATCCACCTTCAAATTTGGCATAAACAGATTTGACTCTAGACTGATAGAGAAAGATTTTCTTTCCTTCAGGACTGATAATTCCAGTTATTTTCATTAGTTTCAAGTCAGCCATTCTCGATAATTTTCTATAAACAGTACTTGCTGGGATTCCAGTTTCATTGCTAAGCTGAACACCTGATTTTGGAATTTCAATTATTCGATTTAGTATGTTTCGAGAATAATCATCAGCCAACACATTTAGTAGATCATTTTTTTGAGTTTCATTATCTAGAAAAGTGCCATTTTCAAGTGATTGCATGAATGATGTAATAATTCAGTAAATATAACAAACAAGTATGCAGTGCAACACAATGTGGACTGAAGAATTATTAAGAATTTTAGAAAATATATCATATGTCAAATAATTTCGGACATACTGAAAACGAATGGGGTTTAAAGAAAAAGAAGAAAAAGACCATCACAGTATATGATGTTTCAGAAAAGTGTTAATTAAAAAAATTATTCTTCAGTCGATTTTGTGATTTGTGCGTCAAGATCATTACCGTGTACAAGAGATTTACTTTTTTCAATTCCTTTGAAGAGACATTCGTCAGAACAGTGCGTGGCATTTGTATTTTTAAGAGTCATTCCACATTCTTTGCATTTTGCCATCAAAAAAGATTTTTTTTAATCCTTAAAAATAAAAAAGACGATTTTCAGTTCTGATAATCAAATGACAGAGATGGTACCCACTCGCCAAGGGTGCAATGTACAGAAATATTGATAGTCACCATTTTCTGTAAATTTATGCTCAAACGTTTGTCCTGTGAGTAAAATATCACTATTAAAAATAGGAATTACATTACCAGTATCATCCTGGCTTTGAACAGTATGTCCATAATCATCCTGATTTTCCCAAATCACGACCGTTTCCTTTGTAATATCAAGATGCATAGGCTCATAGAATCCATGACTGCCCTTCTCAGAGTTACCGTTTGGAATGACAATGTTAGGTCTTGTGGAGGTACCATCATCAGAGATTATGATGATTTTTTGTTGAATTAGATATTTTATTGCATTTAGGAAATCATCTTCTGAGATATCACCATCACCGTACCATTTTGCAGTATTTTTGATCCAATCAGGAACTGCACTTGCGTCTACACTGTGTGTAAATACACTAGGAACAGTTATCATAACTGCAATGAAGAAGACTAGCAGTTTTACTGTAAGTTCCATAATTTTCGAGGTGCAAATTTAGAATTTATTATCAAATGTAGATTTTCATTTTTGATTTTACACAGTATCTTAATATGATGCAGCAGTGGCATTTCCAGTCACATTTATGACATGATCGTTTGAAGCAATATGCACAATTTTTGATGCATTCATACGACCAGATGTAAGAAGAGTGTTTTTTCCATGAGCAGATGTCTGTAGACCAAATTTTTCACTGATTTGGAGACGTTTTTCTTGAATATTGGTTCCCAGTTTAAAGTGAATGTCAAGGTCCACTTTGGGTTCAACATCAGGAAATTTTCTTTCAAGATACATTGTTTTGACAAGTAAATCAGGATCAACCTTGGAAGATGATTCTCTTAACCAGGTCATGAATTTATCATAGCCTTGTTCAACTTCAGACATGAATAAAATAATCATAATTGGGATTTAAGAACAAATGTCGATTTTGAATAATGAGAATCACGTTAGTTTTACAGTTGAGAATTAGAGAGTGGGTTTTATCGAAGATTCAAAAATACTTTTTGTGGCAAATTTTTCGAAAAAATGTTCCGTATGTTCAGAAGAGTTTTGGGATATCATGTCATTTATGACTCATATCAAAGATGCACATGGGGATTTAACACCAGA
>JABGTD010000057.1 GCA_018647405.1 Nitrososphaerota archaeon
GCAAGAAAAGTAAAAGCTAAACCAAAAGCAAGAAAAGTAAAAGCTAAACCAAAAGCAAGAAAAGTAAAAGCTAAACCAAAAGCAAGAAAAGTAAAAAGTAAAATAAAAAAGAAAAAGTCTCGAAGATAGTTAAAATATTAAAATTTTAATCTAAATTTTTTCAAGCTTTCCGAATTTACCTTTTCCGAGTTGGACTTCGCCTTTGAACTCGTTTGTATATCCGTTCTCAATTTTGATTTTGTCACCATTTTGAATGTTGTTTGCATCTTCTGCCCACAATGTAATCTTAATTTCCATTCCATTGTCTACTAGCATTGCATCACAAACATCTACTGTTGAGCCAGCTTTCGTGTTGACGTTTCGTACTTCTGATTTTCTTTCTACAGTACCCTCAACATTTATTCCTGATCTCATATTTTTGGCTTCATCAATTGTTGTCATGTAATGAAATTCCTTAAAATGATTATAAACTTTGTTTTCAAATTATTTTTTCCATAATGATGCTACCTTGTTTATTGAAGAAGTTATATGTTAAAATCAATAATAGCATTTGTTGGAGGGGTATCGAAGCCTGGTCAACCGAGAAGGACTCAAGATCAATCTATAAGATATCCTTTCTCTTAGGAGTTCGTGGGTTCGAATCCCACCCCCTCCATATTTTTTAAAAATTATACAACCAGGGATTTTGTAACTGATATGTTATGGCTAGTAATTTCTTTGTGAATTTTTGCAAGTTCTTCATTCTTAAAAGATAAATTACATCTGAAACATTTCCATGTTTTACTAGGCATGGAGTATATGATACTTTTTTCGATATAAACATCGTGTATCACTTATTCATGTGTTACACATCCCTAACCAATGATTTAGATATTTTAAGATACGATGATGGATATGACTGATATTTTTGCATCTGTGTTAGAATTTTCTTATATTGGAATCTTTTTTTTACTAATTCTTGTTAATGCGGCCCCTCTTCTGATGCCTCCAACTTGGATAATTCTTGCATCATTCTATGCTATAGATGCATCATTTGATCCATTAGTACTGGCTCTAGTTGGTGCAACCGGTGCAACCCTTGGTAGATTTATTTTGAAACAAGTTTCTACAATGTTCCGAAAATTTGTTCAAAACGAACAAAAATCTAATCTTGATGCGATTGGAAATTTTCTAAATAAAAAAAGATTTGGTTATGTACTCACGTCATTTCTTTTTGCTGCAACCCCACTTCCAAGTAATATATTATTTGTAACGTATGGTCTTCTTAAGGCAAAAAGTATTGGACTGTATGTTGGGTTTTGGGCTGGTCGTGTAGTATCATATTATTTGATGATTTCAATTAGTAACATTGTTTTAACACCATTTGTTGAATTATTTGAAGAAAGATATATTGGAATTTTAATAGCTGATGCATTAGGAGTATCTGTAATAATTCTCTTCACATGTATCAATTGGACATTATTGTTGACTCAAAGAAAATTTAAATTAACAAGACCTAAACTATGGAAATTATGAATCAAATTGAAAATTTAAAAAAAATAGCTAAAAATAAACTTGCAAATAATGATCCTGCACATGATTTTGAACATATAATGAGGGTATATCGTAATGCTGAAAAAATATGTAAAACTGAGACTGGAAATAAAAAATTAATTTTATCTGCTGTACTGTTACATGATATAGTAAAAATTAAAAATCAAAAAGATTCTGCCACTAAAAGTGCAAAATTATCTGAAAAAATCTTAAAAGAAAATTGTTTTTTAGATGATGAAATTGGAATTATTTCTGATGCAATTAAAGAACATAGTTTTTCAAAAGGTAAAATTCCTTCTAGTATTGAAGGAAAAATACTTCAAGATGCTGATAGGTTGGATGCTATAGGTGCTATTGGATTGGCACGTGTTTTTTCATTTAGTGGCTCAAATAATCGTCCATTTTATGATCCAAATGATCCATTTTCAAAAAATAGAGTTATCGATGATAATAAATGGGCTTTAGATCATTTTTTTGAGAAATTACTTACATTAGAAAAAAAAATGAATACTAAAACAGGTAAAATTCTTGCTAAAAATCGTACCAAAATATTAAAAAATTTTCTTAAAGAACTTAAAACTGAAATTTAACCATAATCTAAATATCTCTGATGCCTTTTTTCAACCTCTGTATTCTCTCCTTTTATGATTAGTTTCTTTTCATTTTCAAACCTATTTTGCATATAGTGATTAATATCTTCAAATTCTTTTTTATTTTCAAATAATTTCATTAATGGTTCAATACTACTGAAATATTCTACTGTTTTTTCTCTAAATTCTTCTTTTGTTGGATTTTTTATTCCATTCATTCTGAACCATAACATTGCCCAACTTGCACCTGTAATGTGTGGCAATAGATCTAATGCTCTTATGATTTCAAATTTTTCGTCGTCTCTCATTTACAATCTTACAATTTTTCTGCTATATGTTTTGCAAAATATGTAACAATCATGTCAGCACCTGCACGTTTTATTGAATACAATATTTCTTTTGTCATTTCATCTTCATCTATCCATCCTTGCATTGCTGCCCCTTTAACAAGTGCATATTCTCCTGAAACACTATATGCTGCAACTGGAACATTGAATCGTCTTCTAGTTTCTGATATTAAATCTAAATATGTCAATGCAGGTTTTATCATCACAATATCTACACCTTCATTAACATCTGTTTCAACTTCTCTCATTGCTTCTCTTGGATTTGTAAATGGAACTTGATATGTACGTCTATCACTAAATTGTGGTGCGCATTCTGCTGCATCTCTAAATGGTGAATAGAAATTTGATCTATGTTTTGCTGAATGTGACATAATTGCTACATCGGTGAATCCTTCATCATCTAATGCTTTTCTAATTGCCTTAACTTGTCCATCCATCATTGCTGAAGGCGAAACAACATCCACTCCTGCTTTTGCTTGACTCACTGCAATTTTTGCTAGTGTTTTTAAACTGGAATCATTATCAATTTTTTTATCGTGTATTAATCCACAATGTCCTGATGTTGTATATTGACAAAGACAAACATCTGCCATAATGACAATTTTATCTCCAAAATTTTTACGAACCTCTGATATTGCTTTTTGAACAATCCCATGTTCTACAAATGCTGATGTTCCATCATCATCTTTCTCACTTGGAATTCCAAATAACATAATTGCAGGAATTCCTAATTCTGAAATAGTATTTACTTCATTTACTACTTCTGATAATGGTAGTCTTTCCATTGCAGGCATTGAATTAATCTGCTTTTTTGCCTCAATTCCTTCTTCAACAAAAACTGGACAGATTAGGTCTTTTGGTGAGATTGAAACTTCTTGAACCAAATCTCTCATTTTTTGAGTGGTTCTTAATCTTCGTAATCTTGTTTCAGGAAAATTAGCCATACCTAGTGTATTGTTTAATTGAATATATTCTTAAGCAGGAATAGATTTTTCAATATTAAATTCATGCTCAACAAAATACTCTACCCTTGTCTTTTTGAATTCTCTTGAACTAAAAAGAATCTTGTACTCTTCAACCTCAATCTGTTTCTGAATATCACTAGCCATTTCTTTTGCTTCATCGATCGATTTACAGTGTATCATTGAAAATACATTATAAGGCCAATCAGAATATACGGGTCTCTCATAACAATGACTGACTTGTGGAAATGCACCTAGTTTTTCTCCAACTTTACTAATTCTATCTTTTGGAACTTTCCATACAATCATTCCATTTGCTGTGAATCCTGCTTCTCTATGTCGAAGTATTGCTGCAAATCTTCGCATCACTCCAATACTCTCATAATGTTTTAATCTCTCAAAAATTTTTTCTTCACTAATTCCTAATGCAGTTGCTGCTTTAAGAAATGGTCTATCTATTATTTGAAAGTCTTTCTGTAACTGTCTAATGAATTCTTTATCTTCTTCTGTTGCAACAAAATCAACTTTTTTAATCTCTTTTTTTGCTTCTGAAGGTTTCACATCGTGCTTTTTTGTATCAACCATGTCAAGCTTAACACCAATCTTGAATAATTGCAACGTTGGTAACATTCTTACTTTTTTAATGCCGTCTAATTTTGAGAATTTTTCTAGCTCCGTTTCCAAATCTGAACCTGGTGGAACTGCTAATGTGAACCAAAGGTTGAATTGATGTTCTCTTTCATAATTATGACTTACACCTGGGTGTTTGTTTATGTGATAAGCAATTTTTTCTAATTTATCCGCCTCAATTTCCATTGCAACTAAGGAGCTGGTATATCCAAGTTTTCTAGTATCAAATATTGCACTTAACTGTCTCAACACTCCTTTTCTTTTCATTTTTGTTAATCTAGTTTTTACCTCATCTGATGAAATATTGAATTTTTTTGCAATCTCATCAAATGGCCTTGACACTAGTGGGAAAGTCCATTGAATTTCATTCAATATTTCATTATCAATTTCTTCCATATTTGACATATATCCAAATCTATGAAATCAATTAAAAAATGTAACGTGTATTCTTGAATCTATAAATTACATTTTATTAATGGCAGATCGTTGATAATTGATCTTCATCTAAATGGAAAACTAGTCCTTATTGTTGGCGCTGGTAATGAAGCCTTGAAACGTATAAAATTACTTGAAAATGAAGGATGTCAAATTATCGTAATTGGCGAAAAACCTAATTCTGAAATAATAAAACTTTCAAAAACAAAAAAAATTATTTTGAAAAAAATTAAATTAACTTCCTCACTTTTCTTAAAAAAACATAAACCATTTTTAGTAATTGCATCAACTACTGATTTGATTCTGAATCAAAAAATTGTACAAACTGCTAAAAAAATGAAAATTCTTGCATATGCATCTGATTCTCCAGATTCAAGTGATATTTCATATCTTTCATTAATTGATATAAAAAAAACAATCAAGGTTGCAATTTCTACTGGTGGCGGTAGCCCAATCATGGCAAAAAAAATCAAATTAAAGATAGAAAAATGTCTACAAAAAAATATCTCTGAACAAGATATGGAATCAATCAAAATTCAAAAATTTGCACGAAGTGAATCAAAAAAATATATTTCAACTCAGATTGAAAGAAAAAAATTTCTTTATGAATTGATGAATGATAAACGTGTTAAAGAGTTATTAAAAGATAGAAAATACAAGGCAATACAGACTACAATTAAAAAAATGGTGAAAGATTGGAAATGACAAAAAATATTATTAATGCAAGAGTAACTTTTAAGAAATCTCCAATTCATGTACTTGAAAGATTTTCATTAGGGGATTCTGAAAATGCCTACAAATCTTTTAAAAAACATACTGGATTATCTGAATGTGTAATACTACAAACATGTAATCGTGTAGAAATTTTTGGGTCTGGTAATAAGTTTGATAGGGATGAAATTAAAAAAACGTGGGCATCACTTTCTGGTTTAGAAGAAAATAGTTTTAAAGAAAATTTAGAGTGGTCCCAAAATTCTGAAGTCTATGAACATCTACTGAAATTAACATCTGGTTTAGATTCTATGGTTGTTGGCGAGGAGCAAATTATGACGCAAATTAAAGATTCAATTCAATCTGCTAAAAAATTAAAAGTTTCTGGTGAGTCCTTGAATACATTATTTGATAAAGCTATACGTGTTGGTACTAGAGTAAGAACTTCAACTGGTATTAGTAAAGGAAGTATTTCTGTTGGCTCAATGGCAGTTAAACTTGCTGAAGAAAATGTCGATGAAATGAAATCCAAAAAAATTCTTTTAATTGGAACTGGAGAGGCTGCAACACTAGTTGCAAAATCTTTAACAAAACGCGGATATCCATTTTTTATCTCAAGTAGAACTGTTGAGCGTTCAACATCCTTTTCTAAAACAGTCGGTGGTCAACCTGTTGATTTTAACTCAATCTTAACTGGTTTTGAAAATTATGATATTGTATTTGTGGCTACTATTGCACCTTACTTTTTAGTAACTTTTGAACGAATCCAAAAAGCTCTTGAAACCAAACATTCTGGTATGATGATATTAGATCTTTCTAATCCTCGAACTGTTGATGAAAAAGTTGCTGAACTTAGAGGTATAAAATTAATGAATATTGATCAAATTGCAGAAATGGTTGATAAGAATATGAGAAGCCGAATTGGTCAGAAAAACTCTGCAGAAGAAATTATTAAAGAAGAATTACCAGTATTAGAAGCCACTATGAAAAGATTAGAAGCTGAACCTATTGTAAAAGACGTTTTCAAAAGTACTGATGCAATCCGAATAAAAGAACTTGAAAAAGCATTCAGTATGCTGGGTGAATTAAATGATTCCCAGAAAAAAATAATTGTAGAATTAACCAAATCTGTCGCTGAAAATATTATGTCAACTCCTATGAATAATCTTCGAAAAGAAACTGAACATGGAAATTCTGATGTAATTGATGCAGCATTAAAGTTATTTAATTTTAAAAAAGAAGATAATCAGTAATTGTATCTCATTTGATTTGATTCTTGTTTAAATCCAATTCTCTCATAAAATGGAATTAATTCATCTTGGCAATCTAGAATTGTTTTATAACAATTCATCACTCTTGCTTTTTCTAACAATGAATTTACAAGTTTAAATCCTATTCCTCTACCCTCGTATTCTTTTGATACAACAACGTCTTCAATATGTCCCACTTTTCCTCCATTATGAATAAATTTTTGTTCAATAAACAATGTAGTGGAGCCAATTATTTTTCCATTTTCTTCTGCAACATGTATGATATGATCTGGATTTGAAATAATTTTTTTAAGTATGTCTTTCCCAATTTTTTTATCTAGATCGCTTGTTTTTCTTAAACTGTCTAGAGTTTCCAAGAATCCATTTTCAATATCTTTTTCAATTATTTCTCGAATTTTAATATCTGACATTATCTGATCATCCTATTTTTTACTATACTCTTCATTTGTTTTTTCATATGTTTCTTTATCCCCAATATCGATAAATCCTTTTTTAGAAATCACACTATCAACTTTCTTTTTCTTTGCAAGTGTTTTTCGTATAACACTATCCATTCCATATGGCTTATTTTTTGGAATTAATTGAAGTACTTCTGGTTCCATTATGTAGCAACCTATGTTAATTTTTGCTGAAAATTCTGGTTTTTCATTCCATGAAGTCACCTGACCATTATTTTTTGTATCAATTACACCGTATTTTAAATTAAATTTGTAATCATAGAGACTCATAGTAATATTGGATTTAGATTTTTTATGTTGTTTAATCATATTTCTCAAACTAAAGTTATAGATTGAATCTCCATATAAACAGACAAATGTCCCATCAATGAACTTTTCAGCAGTTTTTAACTGGCCTGCTGTTGCAAGTGGTTTGTTTGAAATGGCATATTCGATTTTAATACCAAATTTTTCACCATCACCAAAATGATCTTCAATTTTTTTTCGTAAATAACTCACGCATAGAATAATTTCTTTTATTCCATTTTTTTTAATCCATTCTATTTCATGTTCTAAAATTGGCTTTTCACCTAATGGAAGCATTGGTTTAGGAAGTGATTTTGTGTATGGTTGTAGCCTAGTTCCGAGTCCTCCTGCTAAAATTACTGCCTTCATGAGTTTGTATGCACTTTTCAGTTCTATTTATGTTCAATTACCAAATCTTCAGTAATTTATTGGATTGACAAAATTTTCTTCACTACTTGTTCTGGATTGGTTCCAAATACTATGATCATAGGTTCTTTTCCCATATCTCCTTTATGGAATATGATGTCTGGTTTTGTAGATTTCAAATAATTAGAAATTCCCCATGATATTGATGAATTCTCTTTTTGTTTTGAACTTTTAGATTCTTTTTTTCTATCATAACTTATGACTTTCATTCCTTTTTTCTTTGCTTTAACAATTAACTCTGGTTCATATTTTATGTTAATTGCTGAACGAATTTCAGGAAATTTTTTAGAAACTTCAATAACCGCGGTTGCTACGTGTTGTGAACCTCCATACTTTAGTTCTCCCGCTTGAATAATTTTATCACCTGCTTTAACTAATCTTCCTGAAATCCCTAACACATTATTGATTTTCTTTGGTTTGATTTTTGAAAAAACAAAATTTGTTTGACATTCTGGAATTAATTTTGAACTACTTTTGATATTTTGAAAATCAACAATTGAATTTGAAAGTTCTTTTTGCATTTCAGATATTTTTTTGTGAGTTATGCTTATTCCTTTACCTAATTTTTCAGAATTTTTTATAGACTGAAATACATACTCTTTTGCATACTGAGCTGCATCATGAATTGATCTTTTCAATGCAAGTGATGAGGCTAATGACGCAGAATAATTACATCCACTTCCATGATTAATAATTTCAATTTTTTTACCTTTCAAAATGTAATCTTTTTTTGGTTCTAAAATAAAATCTTCTATATTTTTTTTTGATTCATTATACCCTGTGATAATGACATTTTTTGCTCCTAATTTCTGTATCACATTTGCTGCTTTTTGAATTGATGATGTTCCTGATAGGATTTTGGCTTCTTGTTTATTTGGGGTAATGATTGTGGCTAATGGTATTATCATTTTTTTATAATCTTTGATAGCTGATTTTTTTAGGAGAATAGTCTTAGTTGTAGACTCAATTATTGGGTCAACAACAATTGGGCATTTTTGTTTCTTAATCATTGAATGCACTGCTTTGATTATTGATACATCATACAACATTCCAATTTTAATTGCATCAATTTTGAAATCATTTAGTACTGATTCTAATTGAGATTTGATTATATCTGATGAAATTGGTAAAATTTTAGAAATTTTCTTTGTATTTTGGCTGGTAATGGCTGTAATTACGGTTAATCCGTATACTCCGTGATTTTCAAATGTTTTGATGTCACTTTGAATTCCTGCTCCTGATGATGGGTCTGAGCCCCCAATAGAAAGAACATTCATGGTGATCGTAAATTAAACGATTGTTTAAATCCACCATTTGACAATTTGATACATGGCAACTCAAATGACTTCTGCACGTAGAGGTATAGCTACTGATGAAATGAAACAGGTAGCAAAAGATGAGGATGTTACGCTTGATTGGTTAATCCCAAAAGTCGCTAGCGGTTCAATAATTATCCCAAGTAACAATGTACGTAAAGAAAAAATCCATAATGTTGCAATTGGTAAGGGTACAAAAACTAAGGTGAATGTTAACATTGGTACTTCTACTTTGAATGTGGATATTGATGAAGAAGTTGAGAAAGCCAAAGTTGCAGTAAAATATCATGCAGATACAATTATGGATTTGAGTGATGGAGGTGATGTTGGAGTTGTTAGAAGAAAATTACTAGAGGTTGCACCGATTACATTTGGAACTGTACCAATTTATGAAGCATATAATTTTGGAGTAGAAAAGCACAAAAATCCATTAGACATCACTGAAGATGATTTTCTCAAAGCATTTGAAAATAACATAAAAGATGGAGTTGATTATACAACAATTCATTCTGGCATAACAAAAGAAATTGCTAAAAGAATTCTAAAGGTAGAGCGTTATGCTGGTGTAGTTAGTAAAGGTGGAACTATTACTGCGGCATGGATGTTAAAATACGATAAAGAAAATCCTTACATTACTCATTATGATTATATGATGGAATTAGCACAAAAATACGATGTAACTTTTAGTCTAGGCGATGCACTAAGACCTGGTTCAATTTTAGATTCTCATGATGAACTTCAAGTTCAAGAAATGATCAATATTTCAAGATTAGCTAAACGTGCAAATGAAAAAGAAGTTCAAGTTATGATTGAAGGTCCTGGTCATGTTCCGTTAAATGAAGTTGCTGCAAATGTAAGATTGGCAAAATCTCTCATTGGTGATGTTCCATACTATGTTTTAGGACCATTAGTTACTGATATTGCATCTGGACATGATCATATTGCAAGTGCTATAGGTGCTGCAGTATCTGCCAGTGAGGGTGTTGATCTTTTATGCTATCTGACTCCTTCTGAACATCTTGCCTTGCCTAATGCTGAGGAAGTAAAAGCAGGTCTAATCGCATATCGTATTGCAGCACATGCTGGTGATCTTGTAAAACTGAGAGAAAAAGCAATCAAATGGGATATGAAGATGACTGAAGCGCGAAGAACTTTGGATTGGGAAAAACAATTGGCGTTATCTATTGATCCTGAACAGGCAGCTAAAATACATGGAAGAACTGGACAACATCCTGGAAATAACGTACCTTGCACTATGTGTGGTGGAGCATGTGTGTATCTCATGTTACCTCAACAACGGAAATATGAAAAAGATCCTGAAAAATTAGAACAATCTAGTTAGTACTCTGTCAAGACTTGGAACTGTTTTAAATTCATTTAATTCATTTACGTTAATCCATTTTGATTCTGAATTTTCCCAATTCAATTTAATCTCTATATTATTACATGAAAATAAAAATGGATAAACTTCCCATTGATGATTCTCATACTGAGGTGATTCAATCAAAATTATTTTTCCTTCTTTAATTAATTCAATATTTGATTCTTTAATTCCAACTTCTTCATAAACTTCAATTTTTGCACGTTCAAGTGGTTGTTCATTTCCTTCTATTATCCCACTAATTCCTGCCCAAAGATTTTTCATACTTTTTACCTTTTGACTTCGTTTTAAGAGTAGAATTTTATCCGAGTTTGTTAAAAATGTTGTAACAATTTTCGTCTTACGCATTATTTATCAATTGTATTGACCATTTTTGTTAATTTCTTATAGGATTTTTCTAGGTCAACGTTTTGTGAAATTTTTTCTTTATTCGTATTGATATAATCTATAATCTCTTCACTCTTTCCCTCTTGTGCAGATGCTAACAATCTTCCTACATCTTTCCAAAACTCTTCTGCAACTCTTCTAATTTCTGGATTTGATATTATTGTTTCAATTAATTCTGGTGATTCTGTCATTATACTTTCTGCCAAAATTTTCTGAGCTTTGAATGTGGTTCCAGCCATTTTTTCTGTAAGTGATATTTTATCATCTTTTGCTAAAATATTTGCAAATGCTATGTTGATTAAATGTGTTAAACCAAGAATCATCGCAATTTTTTTGTCATGCTCTGTTGAGTCAATTGTTACAAAATTAGCATCTGGGAAAAGACTTTTGGCTACATTGAGCTCTTTTTTTCCATCTTTAATTGGAATTAAAACAATATTATGATTTTTTAAATTTTTTGCACCTGGACCAAACATTGGATGCATGCAAATTGGTGAAACTTTGGCGGGAATTTTTCCTAATGCAGTTGCTGTTTTTGATTTTTGTGAAGTTATATCTATGAGGTATGATTCTCTTTTCATTTCTTTTGCAATTAGTCTAATAATCTCTGGAGTTTTCTTTGTTGGTGTTGATAATAGAACATAATCCACATTCAAAATTGCACTAATTAGTGAATTTGCTTTTTTAATATTTTTGGCGACTGGATTGGTATTATCAAAACCTGTTACCTCAAATCCTTTTTTTGAAAAATATTCTGAAAACCACAAGCCCATTGCACCCCCTGCGCCAATAATTGCAATTGTTTTAGCCATTCTACATCTATAATCTAGTTTTTAATATGTCCATGCCTTCAATTAGTGTTTTTATATCCAAACATGCCGATATTCTGAAAAATTCATTATAGTCACCAAATCCAATTCCCGGTGCTATTGCTACTCCATGATTTAACAATTCTTCTGATAATTCTGAAGTATTGATTGGGTTTTTAGTGCGTGCAAAAATATACATTGCACCGTTTGGTCTTTCAAACTCTAAATCCATTTTTTTACATATCTCCTCTAATCTTGTTAATCTCTCACTCATAATCTTTGTATTTTCGGTTACATCATCATTAAGTGATTTCATGGCCGTATATTGAATTGGTTCTGAAACATTTGTCAAACAAAGTGCCTGTAATCTTGTTAATTTTTCAATAATATTTTTACTAGAAATCAAATATCCAATTCTATAACCTGTCATGGAATGTGATTTTGAAAATGACTGTGTAACAATTGATTTTTCATAATCATATGATAAAATACTATTCCATTCTTCATTTGAATAATTACTGTAAATTTCATCACTAAGAATATACAACTTATTTTTTTTTGCAATTTCTACAATTTGATCTTGTAATGTTCTGGGTAAAATTTTTCCAGTAGGATTATTTGGATAATTAAGAACAATCATTTTTGTATTTTCGTTTATACATGAAGAAATTTCTTTAAGATCTGGCTCCCATTTATTTTCTAATGTTGTTTTAATACTTCTCACTTTAATTCCTGAGTTTATTGCACATTGTCTATATGCCGGCCACGCTGGTTCTATGACTATAATTTCATCACTTGGATCTAATAATGTGGATATTGCAAGAAAAACACCAAACCTGGCACCTGGTGTGACCATTACATTTTCTAAATTCACTTTAGCATCAAAATTCTCATTTACAAATTCTGCTAATTTTGTTCTAAATTCTGGTAAACCTTTGGCTGGACCATATTTTCCAAATCCTTTATCATACGCTTCTGATAATGATTTTTTTACATTAATGGGAGGTTGGAAATCAGGTTCGCCTACTTCTAAATGGATTATTTTTTTGCCTTGTCGTTCTAACTCTTTTGCTTTAAGAAAAATTGCCAAATGTGTGTTTGATTCTACAGATTGTACTTTTACTGATTCATTTAATAAAAAATTTAAGAATTTTAACGCTGTATTTGAATCAAAATCAATCTTTTGACATTGTTTTTTTATTAATTCTCTAAGTTCATTTTCTCTTGATTCATTAGATACGCTCATTCCTTCTTGATTTTTTATTTTACCAATTTCTTTAGCAATTTCTGTTCTTGTTTTTAATAGTGCTAACATTTCAATTGTTACTATTTCAATTTTTTTTCTTAATTCTTCTAGTTCGGTCATTTTCATAATGTTGGTTTTATAGAACCACTAAGTAGTGCGTGATCTGCTATGGTTAATGCAACCAATGAATCAACTACTGGTGGTGCACGTGGTACCACGCATGGATCGTGTCTTCCTCCTACTTGTAATTTAATTGATTTTTTCTTTTTTATGTCAACACTCTCCTGAATTTGAGAAATAGATGATGCGGGTTTGAATGCAATTCTAAGTGTGATTGGCATGCCATTTGAAATACCTCCTAAAATCCCTCCTGAATTATTAGTTTTTGTTGAAATTTTTCCTCCCTTCATTACATATGCATCGTTATTTTCAGAACCAAATTTTTCAGAACCTGCAAATCCTGAACCAAATTCTATTCCTTTAACTGCTGGAATTGAAAAAATTGCTTTACTTATGTCTGATTCTAATGAGCCAAAAATTGGTTCTCCTAACCCTACAGGTAAATTAGTAGTTATGGATTCTATTATCCCACCAAGTGAATCGCCCTTTTTTCTAGCACCTAGTATGACATTCTTCATTTTTTGAGCTGTATTTTTTTCAGGACATCTTACATCGTTTGTATAGATGGACTTGAATTCTTTTTTTGTAGCTTCATTTTTCATTTTTACTTTTCCAATTTGTGATGTGTAAGAATTTGTCTCAACTCCAATTGTATCTTTTAATAATTTTCTAGCAATTGCTCCACCCATAACATGAGTTGCAGTTAATCTTCCTGAAAATCTTCCTCCTCCTCTATGATCATTATATTTTTTATATTTCATATATGCAGGATAATCGGAATGTCCTGGACGCATTTCAGTTCTTAATTTATCATATGCTATTGATTTTTGATCTTTATTCCAAATAATCATGGTAATCGGTGCTCCTGTAGTGTATCCTCTGAATGTGCCTGTCAGAATTTCTACCCCATCTTCTTCTTTTCTTTGTGTGGAGACAAGTGATTGTCCTGGTTTTCTTAAATCTAGCATTTTCTGAATGTCTTTTTCTTCTAATTCCAGACCTGCGGGGCAACCATCTAAAACTGCGCCAATACATTTACCATGACTCTCACCAAAACTAGTGAGAACTAGCCTTCTACCAATCGAATTACCGTTCAACAATCAAAGATCGTCTATGATGCTTATAATCGTTATACGCATAACCTTAGAGTTTATTTACAAAATTCCATTCAAAAATATACATGAAAAGAATCGGCCTGCTTGGATGTGGTTCAATTGGTACACAAATTGCAATTGCAATTGATACTGGAATAATCCCTGCAAAATTAACTCATATCTTTGATGAAAATAAACAAAAATCCGTCTCTCTTGCTAGTAAATTAAAAAATAAACCTGTGATTGTTGAAAATGTACATCTTTTATCTTCAAATCCTGTTGATCTAGTAGTTGAAGCTGCTTCTCAAGATGCGGTTAGTGATAATGCATTAAGTATACTTCAAAATAGAAAAGATTTGGTAATTATGAGTAGTGGTGCCCTATTAGATGAATCTGTATTTGAAATAATTTCTGATGCATGTAGAGAACTAAAAAAAACCGTTTATCTTCCATCTGGTGCAATATCTGGAATTGATGCAATAAAATCTGTAAAGGGTGAACTTGATTCTGTTGTTTTGACTACAACAAAACATCCTAATTCATTGAAGGGTGCAAAATTTTTTAATGATTTTAAGTTAAATGTAGATGACATTAAAGAACTATCAACAATTTTTGAAGGTACTGCAAGTGAAGCTGTAAGATTATTTCCAAAGAACATCAATGTATCTGCTTTACTTAGTCTTTCTGGGCTAGGAAGTCATGAAACAATTGTAAAAATTATTGCTGATCCAAATACTACTAAAAATACACATGAGATATCAGCTCGTGGAAAATTTGGTCAAATTACTACTAAAATTGAAAACGTACCTGATTCTAATAATCCTCGTACAAGTAGACTTGCAATCTTATCTGCTATCGAAACAATTAGATCCATTTGTACTAGTGATATTAAACTTGGGACATAATGTTATTTAAAATCTGCACCAACGTTTTTCATATCTGAAATAAATTCTGGATATGAAACCTTTACTGCATCCGGATCTGAAACAGTACACTCTCCAACAAACATACCTACTATTGAAAATGCCATGAATAATCTGTGATCATTTTCTGAATTTAATTCTGCTGAATGAACATCTTCGGTTTTTCTCAAAATCATTCCATCCTCTTTTTCTTCTACATACAATCCTATTTTTTTTAACTCTCTTGACATTATTGCTATCCTGTCTGTTTCTTTGTATCTCGCATGTTTGACATTAAATAATTCAATTGGTTTTTCTGATTTTAATGCTAGAATTGCTATTGCTGGTAAAAGATCTGGTGTGTTTGACAAATCAAATTTTCCTCCGTTCAATAATCTTGGAGATTTTGTTGTTATGATATCGTCTTCTAGTGTGACATTTACTCCTAATTTTTCTAAAATATCCACAATTGCTTCATCACCTTGAGGCATATCTCCTAAATTTATCTCAATTTTTAGTCCATCACCTAACAACACATTTGCTGCTAATAGTAGTGCTAGATTAGAAAAATCTGATGGAATAGAAAATGTGGTTGGTTTGTAAATTTGATGTATGACGTGATATTTTTTATATTTTTCTTCAGTCTCTACTTGCACTCCAAATTTTTTCATAATTGCAATTGTTAAATCAACATATGGTTTTGACACTAATTCACCATCAACATTAATTGTCAATCCTTCTGGTAATCTTGGTGCAATTATCATTAATGCTGAAATAAATTGACTAGAAATATCTCCTTTTATGGTGATTTCTTTTCCTTCGATTTTACCGTTGATATGTATGGGTGGTTTTCCATCATCAGATTCAGTTTTTACGCCCATCGTTTCTAATGAATCTAAAATAGGTTGCATTGGTCTTTTTCTTAAACTCTCATCTCCTGTTAGTGTTGTATTTTCTCCTGATAATGCGGCAATCGCAATTGCAATTCTAATGGTTGTTCCTGAATTTTCAGCATTTATTATTGAATTTGCAACCGTTGAATCAATTGTATTATTAATTGTAACCTTATCTTCCATTTCTTCTACTTCAATACCAAATCCTCTACATGCACTAATTGTAGCTAGAGTATCATTAGAACGTAAAATTTTTTTCACAATGCTTTTTCCATCTGATAACGCTGCAAGAAATATTGCTCTATGTGTATAACTTTTATTTGGTGGACAAACAATTCTTCCATTTAATTTAGATTTTTGAATTTTACAGTTCATGAACATATGCCTTTTTGTTGTTGATATTTGCTACCATTATTTTTCCATCTAATCCTGAAAATTCTTTTTGAACTCTTGATTTATTCTTTTTATCTGTAATTGCCATTATAGAAGGGCCATTGCCTGAAATTGTTGCACATAGTGCACCATTTTCCATTAATTTCATGATTAAGTTTGGTTCTGAATTTAAAATTGCAGTTGTTGCAATTCCGTTTAGTACACCTGCATTCCAATAATCTGAATTTTTTGCTAATTGCCATGATTTTTCAAAGGCATCTTTAAACTCCTTTAATTTTTTCAAATTACCTCTTTTTCTTGATTTTGGCAGAAATATTATCGCTTGGAGTTCTTTTGGAGCTAATTCTCTATGCAATAATTTCATTTTCAAATTATCTGTCACATTAAAACCTCCAAAATGACATGCACTTGCATCATCGTAGGCGCCAGTTATACTGACTTTTGTCTGAATTGACGTTTTTGCACCTAATTTCAAAATCTCATCATCACTCATATTTTTTCCAAAGGCTTTTGCACATGATAATACCACTGCAGATGAAATTGCACTAGAGCTTTTCAATCCGTATCCTGTTGGTATGTTTGACTTAAAATCTAATTCTAGTTTTGTATTATCTAAAATTTTCTTTGGGATCATATTTTCAATTAATTTATTTATCAAACGAGAACTAATTGTCTTATTTTCTGACGTGATATGAATTCCATTACCTTCACTTTTTGTTAACATTGTCTCTACAAATGTATCAATTCCTAATGTTGATCCTTTTCCTATTGCAATTGCATTTACTATAGAAACTGCACCGTACACCTTAGCTATTACTTGTGTCATTAGAAGCCTCCTAGAATAGACCTTTTCATTATTTCATATGGTGCTTTTTTATCCAACCAAATTTCAAATGAACGTATTGCCTGTCCAAGTAGCATTTCATATCCAAAAATAATTTTACAGTTTTTTTCTTTTGCTTTATTTATCAAATCTGTTTTTACTGGTTTGTAAACTATGTCGTACACAGTTGTTTCTTCAGTAAAAAATTTTTCTGGTATTATGTTTTTTTCACCATTCAATCCTAATGATGATGCATTCACTATAAAATCAAATTTTTTATCTAAGACATCCATTTCTTCTAAGTATACTGATCTAGCATCTAATCCAATCTTTTTTGAAAATTCTGTTAATTTATCTCCATTCTCTTTTGTTCTATTAGCAATTATGATTTCATTTACACCTTCTTTTTGAAATCCTGTTACAATTGCTCTTGCCGCTCCTCCTGCACCAAGTAGCAAAATTTTTGAATTTTTGATTTTAATTTCTTTTCTTTTTATAGGTTCTAAGAATCCATCCATGTCTGTGTTAAATCCTCTTAGTATCCCGTCATCATTAAGAACTGTATTTACCGCGCCAATTTTTTTACAATTCTCATCAACATCATCTAAATATCTCATCATTTCAATTTTGTGAGGTATTGTTACATTAAATCCTGAAATTTTAATTTTTTTTAAAGATTCTATGCCTGTAGCCAAGTCACCTTGAATCACTCTATATGCAATGTAGGTACATTCCATTTCCAGTTCTCTATATGCCGCATTATGTATTGTTGGTGATAGTGAATGGTCAATTGGGTCGCCAATTACGGCATATGTCTTCAACATATTTTCAATTCAATTTAGATTGATATAACCTATTCATTGGTAAAAAAAATTTTCATAGCAAAAATTAATTCTACCAAATTACAAAAAAAGCATGCATAAAGTTCCATTTTTGATTATCATATTAATCACGATTTCCTTAATTCCCTTCTCATTTTCTGAAGGTATTCCTGAATGGGTAAAAAATAATGCTTCTTGGTGGTCTGAAAGACAAATATCTCAAACTGAATTCACTAATGCTTTAGAGTTTTTAATAAATGAAGGAATTATCTACATTCCACCAACAGACCCTGGAATTCCCGGACCTGACAAAAATATTCCTGACTGGGTTAGAAATACTGCTGGCTGGTGGTCTGATGGAAAAATACCTGATTCTGGATTTATCAATGCAATGAAGTATTTGATTGAAATTGGAATAATTGAAGTTGATGCATCTAGTCCTGAAATCATTGTAAAAGAAACTATTGAAGAAACTTTAGGAACCTCGTCTGTATCTGGAAAACCTCTTCTTATGTTATTAGAGGGATACAATCACGTCGCTGCTGACGGAAAATATGCTTTAGATGTTTTAATCTTTGATGCTGAAAAATATCCTAACGCATCACCAACGTTCAACAAAAATGCTTCTTACACTATTGATGGCGTTAAAATAGATATTTTATTGTATAATGAAGACGGATTAATTCATACTTATAGTGGATTAACAAAAAATGGTCTTTTCAAATATGATGTAATGGCAAAAGAAACCAATCAAAAAGGTACTTTATGGATGATAAACAATTTGTATACTGTAAATATTACTGCATCACTGGATGGTCAAACCATTGAAAAGCAAATTGAATTTTTAGGACAAGCATCTGGATATGCATACAATGCAGGTTCTGCAATTAGAGCTCCTGGGGATCTAACAGCTACTGCTGGTAATGATCAAGTAACTTTATCATGGACCTCACCTTCTGGTGTGAAAGGAATAAGTGATTACCGCATAGAGTATAGTACTGGTTTTAATGGTCCTTGGACTACATTTTCTCATACTGCAAGTGATGCAGTAACTGATGTAGTTGACGGTCTTGATGACTCTACAAAATATTATTTTAGAGTTGCAGCGGAAAATTATTCTGGAACTGGAAAATATAGTGCTGTAGCATCTGCAACTACTACTTAGTTCTGCAATGATTTTATCTCGTCTACGCTAAACTGTCCTGGAGCAATTGCTTTGCCTAAAGATACATAGGTAAATGGACTTCCTAAATGTAAACATAGTATTCTTGAGAATTTACCTTGATCTCCCATACAAAATGCCACCGTTTTATTTTTTGATTTGATGGAATATAGTGTTAGTAATCTTGAAGCATCTGACACGTTCTTTGCTACGGTCACAATTTTGACGACATTTGAAAATTTTCTCATTTTATTGAATCTGGATTTTAGTTGTGATTCATTAGGCGTTTTCTTAAAATCATGCCATGAAATTAATAATTTACATTTAGATTTTTTAAGATACATTGCAAGTTTTTTATCTTTTTGAATTGTATTAAATTCAACATCCAACAAAAATGGATTATATTCTGCAATTAGTCGTAAAATAGATTTTCTTTCATCTTCTTGTTCTGTAAATAATCCTCCTTCTGATTTTGGACGTAATGTGCATACACATCTTGATAGACTTTTTTTAGAATTTTCTAACACAATTGGAATATCTGATTTTTTTAAATAATCAAAACGTATCTCTGCAAAATCTGATTTTGATAGTGCTTTTTTTAGAATTATTTTTAGTTTCTTTGGATTTTTCTCTCCAATTGATACACATGTCTTATACTTCATTATTTTTCAAGAATATACTCATCGGCCACTTCCATTCCAAAGTGTCTTCCACTTGCTTCTTTTGAAAATGCCAAAACTGAATCTCCTTTTTTAAGATGTGTCACTGATACTAACTGTCCGTTTGCCTTAACAAATCGTATAGTTTCTGCGTCTTGTGCTATGATTCCGCCTATCTCGTTTCCAACCTTTGCTTTGATCAACAACATTGGTCTTTTCTCAATTTTACATCGTCCAATTGCAGCTCTTCTTGCCTTTCCTTTAGAATTTAAAATCAATACTTCACTTCCTGTCTCTAACTCTGATAGATATTTTGTATTTCCATCCGGCGATAATGTATAACAATGAACTGCACCTGCATTAACTCTAAATGGTCTTGGTGATGTAAATGAAGAACCAACTGATTCATTGTGAACTAAAAACATGAAATTGGCTCTACTTCCAATTAACATTCCCTCTCCTTTGTGTAACATTGATGCTGTATCGACACATACTCGTTCCCCGTCTCCTACTTCCTGAATTTCTGTAATCTTTGCAGTACTCAAATCAAAACTTTTTGTTCCCATATTTACCAAAGTTTCTTCTACTTCTCCTATGGAGCCTGTTTGAAATATGACTCCATCCACTCCAACATCCAAAATTGAAAACATCTTTCGAACTTCCTTCTGATTTTTAGCTATTGTGAATATTTGTGTATGAATTTTATGTAATTTTGCTATGATGTTCTCTAGAGGAATTATTTTCCAATCTTTTACCTCGATAATGACAAAATCAAGTCCTTTTTTTGCAGTTTCAAAAACTGTATCAATGTCTTTGTTTGAAAGAATTTTAAACTGTTTTCCAATTTTCTTACCTTTTAGTTTTTTTCCGTCTTTACCAATTACAACATAATCGGCGTTAGGTGTTGTAAACACCGTTTTCATTTTACTTTTCTTGTCTGTAATGGTTTTAGGATCTGCGTAGATGTGTTTTACACCTTCATTTTCTAAATTTTTTATGAATTTATTTAATTGATTTTTTCCAACTTTTGGTTGGACAATTAAAATTTTATCAGTTGCCAATTTTCTTTGCCATTTCTTTTGCAGTTTCTTTTCTAAAGATTATTCCTGCTAGTGCTTCTACCATTTTATCTGGTGTTTTATGTGCAAAAATATTTCTTCCATATGTAACTCCTTTTGCACCTGCAACCATTGCATCTTCTGTCATTTGTAAAATATCTAAGTCAGTTTTTGATTTCGGGCCTCCAGCAATCACCACTGGAACTGGAATACTCTCAGTTACTTTTTTGAATGAATCAATATCTCCTGTGTATAATGTTTTGACAATATCTGCACCACACTCTGCTCCAATTCTTGCAGTATGTGCAACAACTTCTGGGTTGTGTGGATCTTTGACATTTTCACCTCTAGGGTACATCATTGCAAGTAATGGTACGTTCCATTCATGACATTCTTCTGAAATTTTTCCTAATTGTTCTATCATCTCTGGCTCCTCTTTTCCACCAATATTGATGTGTAATGAAACTCCATCTGCTCCTAATCTTATTGCCTCTTTTACAGAACCTGTTAGCATTTTTCTATTAGGTGCTAATGATAATGCGGTACTGGATGAAAAATGAGCTAAAATTCCAACTCTTGTTGGTCTTGGTAATGTTTTGATAATTCCTTTGTTAATTATGATGCTTGTCAAACCATGATTTTCACATTTGTAAATTACATCATGTGGTTTTTCTAGTCCTTTGATAGGGCCATTAGAAATCCCATGATCCATTGGAATACAAAGCATTTTGCCTTTTCTCATAATCTTACTTAATCGAATTTCTGTACCTGTTGCCATTAGTGATATCTTTGGTATACCATACTTAAAAATTGCCAAAAATGGAATTTTATGCTCATTTTTTATCTAAGAATTAAATATTAATCTCAAACGATAGATTGTGATTGAGTCAATTAACACAACAAATCCACTCTAGTGAAATAGGCGATATTCTGGAAAATTCACTTAATGGTATTAGACCAAAAAAAGAAGATTATCTAAGATTATTGAAATCTGATGATGTATACCTAATGGGACTCGTTGCAGGAAATATAACTCGAAAAAAATTTGGTAAAAAAGTATCTTTTGTAAATAACATTATTTTGAATTACACCAATGTTTGTATCACTGATTGCAAATTTTGTGCATTTTATCGACCTCCTAATCATGAAGAAGCGTACACATTAACTTTAGATGAAATTGAAGCAAGAGTAAAAACGGGTTGGGATATGTTCAAAATTAGGCAAGTCCTGATTCAAGGTGGTCATAACCCGAAACTTGGAATTGAATATTATGAAGATTCATTTAAAATGATTCGCTCAAAATTCCCAATGGTTGGTGTACATGGATTATCTACATCTGAAATTGACATGATTGCCACAGTTGAGAAATCATCAACAAAGGAAATTTTATCAAGATTAAAAGATGCAGGATTACAATCTGTTCCTGGTGCCGGCGCTGAAATTTTAACTGATTCAGTCAAAGAAATAATCAGTCCAAAAAAGATTGACAGTGATGATTGGATTAGAATAATGAAAGAATCATTTGAACTCGGATTACCTGCTTCTGCAACAATGATGTATGGTCATGTTGAAACTGATAATGACATTGTGGAACATTATGATAAAATTGCTAAACTACAAAAAAATCTTAATGGATTTATGGCATTTATTCCGTGGAGTTTTGAACCCAATAATACTTTAATGCAAAAAGAAGGAATTGTTACAACTGGTGCAGGGGGAGTACGATTATTAAAAATGATTGCAATTTCTAGAATAATATTTGACGGATTAATTGACCATATACAATCATCTTGGTTAACAAACGGTGTTGGTATGGCACAATTGGCATTACAATATGGCTCTGATGATTTTGGTGGAACATTAATCGGTGAAGAAGTTGTTTCTTGTACCGGTGCTCGTTCCACTGAATTAACTGACACTAGAATTATTGATTCAATTAAACAAATTGGTTATTCTGCTGAAGAACGTGATAATTTTTACGAAACAGTATCTATGCGTTAAATTCCGTATTCGGACCATCTGGAATCAACTAATTTTTTAGTCTCATCATCCACCTGAACTTTCTCTTGAATTTCTCTCTCAAATCCTTCTTCTGCTGTCTTTTGGGTTGCATCGATTCCTAATTTTGAACCTAGGTTCACCAATGGTGATGCAGGATCTAACGTATCTGTTGGTGCTCTATCTATGATTGTGATATCTCTTGCAGCGTCGGTTCTGGTTGTAATTGCCCAGATAACATCATTCATGTCATGCACATTCACATCTTCATCTACTACGACAAACATCTTTGTTAATGCTAGTTGTCCCATTCCCCATAAACCCATCATCACTTTTTTTGCTTGTCCTGGATATCGTTTCTTTATAGAAATTATTGCCAATCCTTGAAACCATCCTGCTGGAGGCATTTCAAAATCTACAACTTCTGGATGGAACATTCTAATCATTGGCAAAAATGAACTTGCAATCACTTTTCCAATATATGCATCTTCTAAGATTGGTTTTCCAACAACTGTTGTTAGATAGATTGGATTCTTTCTTTGCATTATTCCAGTTAATGTAAAAGTTGGGAATGGTTCTTTTGGTGTGTAATATCCTGTATGATCACCAAATGGTCCTTCATCTCTAATGTCTTCTGAATCAACATAACCTTCCAAAACAATCTCTGCATTTGCAGGAACCTCTACATCGATGGTTTTACATTTTACCATCTTGATTCCTTTTTTTCTTGTAATTCCTGCAAAAAGATACTTGTCCAATCCTTCTGGAACGGGGGCAACCGCTGAAAACACGGTTGCAGGCTCTCCTCCAATTATAATTGCAACTTCTGTTTTAGTGGATTTTGTCATATCATGATGTTCTGCACCTCGTTTGTGTTTTTGCCAGTGCATTAGGGCATGAGTACTGTCTACAATTTGTATTCTATATACGCCCAAATTTCTAATTCCTGTTTCAGGGTGCTTTGTCGCAGTTAATCCAAATGTGATAAATCTTCCTGCATCTTTATGAAATGATTTTAGAATTGGTATGTCATCGAAAGTTGGATTTTCTTTTATCACTTCCGTTACCGGACCACTTTTTTCTAAACTTGGAAATGAATCACTCATTTTTGAGAGTTCGGGTAATTTTTTAATTTTATTCAACATTCCTTTTGGAATTTCCATCTTTGACATATCTGCAATCCTTTGTCCAATTTCAGTGAAGTCTGATGTTTCGAGTGATAGTTCTAATCTTTTCATCGAACCAAATGCATTACCTAAAACTGGCATATCATATCCTTTGATATTTTGAAATAGTAAAGCCGGTCCTTCATCATACATTGTTCGACGTAAAATTTCTGCCAACTCTAATTCTGAATCTACCTGAGTAGAGATTCTCTTCAACTCTCCGGCTTTTTCTAAAACCTCAATTAATTCATGAATATCTTCAATTGGCATGTGCTACACCTTTTCAAAAAGAAGGTATAAGCCTAACTCGTTATTCAATAAAGTATCACAGCAAGAGTTTAATTCTCTTTTTTTGAATATGGTTTGTGACTGATTCAGACATTTGTGGAGTTTGTAAGGGTGGAGGAAAAATAGAATTGATTGATTCACAATGCCCATTTTGTAATGGAACTGGTGAAAACTCTACTGCTGCTCAAAGCTATTTGAAATCACACATTTGTCAATGCATATTTCTTGATAGGAAAATGTGCCCAATATGTGAAAAGAAATGTCATCATGATACTCCGCACAGACCAAAAATTAGAATTAGTCCAATAAATTAAGGCATAGGTGGAAGTTCGCTTTTTCTTCCATGTCCACCTGAACCAAACTTACAGTAAAAACACAAATCTGATTGCATATGTGTTAGATGTTCGATCTGTATTGCGCCAATTTTCAATGCAATCTTTGTGAGAATCTTATACTTTAGTGGCATTGCTGGAATAACCTCTTTAATGTAAACTTGATAATGGTCTGGACAAAACTTGAGTGTTACACGTGCAGCATCAGATCCTGCTTCATTGACCTGTTTTGCAAAGTTAATCTGTTCTCTAATGTATTCATGTTTTGGACATGGGCAATTTTTTCCTCCTGGATGTTTATAGGCTGGAGTATTTTTCCAATCAAAATCCGGATATTCTTTTTCGAAATCATCCATTCACTTCCTATATCTGTATAATTAATAAAATTAGATCAATAATATCCTCATAGAAACATCATAAGCTAAATAAACACCTCAAATGAGGTGAAATTATGGCTACAGCAAAAAAGACCACAAAAAAGAAGTCTACAACATCAAAAAAAGATCTAGAAGCCAAAATTGCTGATTTAGAAGCAAAATTAAATAAATTAGCCGCAGCACAAGATGCAAAACCTGCTGAGGCAGCTCCTAAACCAGCTGAGACAAAACCGGCAGAAACTGCAAAACCAAAACCAGCAGAAACTGCAAAACCAAAACCAGCAGAAACTGCACCAAAACCAGCAGAGAAAGCACCTCCAGTTCCACTTCACGAAAGATTCCGTGAAATTCCAACCGGAAACTGGAACACACAAAAAGTTGCAATCACTGGTTTCACTGCACCTGGTAACAGATACTTTGGTAGCAGAGCTCTTGCAGCACAA
>JABGTD010000030.1 GCA_018647405.1 Nitrososphaerota archaeon
AAAAAAGGGCCCGATGGGATTCGAACCCATGGCCTGGTGGTCCGAAGCCACCCGCTCTATCCAGGCTGAGCTACGGGTCCAAAAAAATAAGCATTTAACTGGTGTAAATATCTGTCTCAGTTATGAAAATATCAAAAAAAGTTGCAGGTGTGGAATATGCAATTAGAGATATTGTTTCTGCTGCACGTGAAGTAGAATTACAGGGAAAAACTGTTGATTATCTTAACATAGGTGATCCTGTACAATCTGGATTTCAACCACCACAAAATGTCAAACAAGCTATGATTGACGCAATTAATAATGGAAATAATTTCTATACTCGTTCTGAAGGTTTAACTGAATTAACGGATGCAATTGCAAAAAAAGAAAATGCAAAAGGTTTGTCCATACCATCTGAAAATATTCTTGTAACAAATGGTGTTTCTGAAGGTTTGGATATGGTTATCTCTTCTATTGTTGAAGAAGGTGATGAAGTTTTACTTCCTGGACCATATTATCCTCCATATGCTTCATACGTTAGATTACATGGGGGTATTCCAATTGAATTTTCAGTTGATTTGAATTCATCATCACCAGATATTGATGATATTAAAAGCAAAATTACTCCAAAGACTGTTGCAATTTGTTTAATCAGTCCAAATAATCCTACTGGTTTAGTATTCAACGAAAATGCTTTAAGACAAATTGTTGATGTAGCAAATGAACATAATCTATACATTATTTGTGATGAAATTTATGATCAAATAGTTTTTGATGAAAAATTCACTGGCATTGGAAAAGTTGCTGGTGACTCTCCTGTAATTGTTCTCAATGGTTTTTCAAAAGTTCATTTAATGTCTGGATGGAGAATTGGATATATTGCATTTAACAATTCATCACAGCTTGATAATCTTAGAGAAAATTTACCAAAACTTGCCAGAGTGAGAATCTCAACTAATCTTCCTGTGCAATATGCTGCTCTAGAATCTTTAACTGGTCCTCAAGACTATATTCCAAAATTTGTTTCTGAATTAAAAACACATAGAGATTATGTCATAAAACGACTAAATGAAATGAATGGTATTTCTTGCTCAAATCCTAAAGGTGCATTTTATGCATTTCCAAAAATTGAACAAAATAAATTCAATTCTGATAAAGAATTTGTTCTAGAATTATTAAAACAAAAAGGCGTACTCACAGTTCATGGTTCTGGTTTTGGTGAACAATATGGCAGTGGTCATTTTAGAATTGTTTATCTACCAAAAATGGAAATATTGGAATCTGCCATGAATAAAATCGAGGATTTTGTTCGTTAATATTTCCAATTTGAAAAATCTTTTGGTAAAATTTCAATAATACAATCTGTATCTTCTAGTAATTCTTTGGCAGATTTACTGTTTAATGATTTAAAATATCGTAAAAGAATTTTTTTTGCAATCTTATTCACAATTATTTTCTCTTTTAATAATTTTGCAGTTCCTTTACCCATTACTCCAAAAATATTTGGTGCATTAACTCCAACATCAACACAAAAACTAACTTTTTTATGAATTTTGATATTTTTTGCTTTTTGAGTTTTAGTATTTGTACCAACATAGATCTTCTTTGCACTATACAAATACCAAACAGGAACAATATGCGGAGAATTTTTCTCATCAATAGTTGCCAAATGAAGAATTTTTTCTTTTTTTAAAAATTCAGTTTGTTTTGACATTTGGTTTTCTATACCCCCAACCAATTAAAATTAATCCAAAAGCAATCATTCCAACTGAAATTTTCTCATTACTGATGTCTGGTCCCAACAAAAAATCGAGTGCAAATTCTGGACTCCACAAAATCATATTTCTAACTAAAACAATTGATGCCATTATGATAAACAAGACTCCCATTGCAGAGAACCAATTTCTTCCTCTACGTGAATATTCACTACTCATGATAAAACATTGTTCTTAATTCTTTTAAATTATTTTAATTCCAGGATTCTTCATTTTGTTTCTTATCATTGCATTAAGTAATAATGGAGTTGACATTTCAACAAGATATGCTAATGTACCTGGTCCCAAATAAATTGGTCTTAAACCTTCAATTTCAGTAATCAATCCATTTACAACTTCCACTGATTCTTTACTATCTCCTGCAACAAATATGTCATAATCTAATTTCAAAGTTGGATTAACAAGTTTTTTCTCAGAAATTACATGAAATGCTGAAACCAGTTTTGATTTATCTTTCATATGTTTTTCAACTGTTTGATGTGAAAATGGTTTGTTTTCTTTTATTGCAACACACTCAAAACCTGTATCTGTTTTTGTCATAGGAACAATTGGTGATACAACAACGCAGTCATCACTAATGTGAGGTAATAATTCTGAACAAATTGAATCAATATTTTCATATGGAATTGATAAGACTAGGACATCTGATTCTTTAGCAACTGTTGTGTTATCTGTACCTGTAATATCTCCATTAATTTTTTCATATGCTTCTTTAGTTAATTGTGTATATTCTTGAGCTGATGTATTTGCACGTTCAGCATCTCTTGAACCGATCAAAATATTATGATCTTTACACCATCTGATTGCAAAACCTTTTCCCATTCCACCAGTTCCACCAATAATTCCAACTTTCATGAATGCGCTCTGCCAATCTTATTATTATCTCTATTGAAGACAAATTCGTAACACAACATGATAATTTTCCTTAGACATGGACAAGCTGAAAATAATACTAAAAAAATTCTTGCAGGTAGAACTCCTGGAATAAATCTAACTGAAGACGGAAAAAAACAGGCTGAACAGGCTGGTGAAATGATTAAATCTCTTAACGTTTCTGCAATTTACTCTAGTCCAATTGATAGAGCAATGCAAACTGCAGAAATTGTTGGAAAACATTGTGGTGTAAAACCAATTTCTGATGATCGACTAATTGAATTGGATATGGGAAAATTCACAATGGTCCCATACGATGAAATCTTCAAAAAACATGGTAATGTTTTCTTGAAATTCTATGAAGGGAGTTTAGAAATTAGTCATAATGGTGTTGAATCATTTTCAGAAGTCCAAAAAAGAGTTTTTGATATTGTGGACTTTGTAAAAAATAAACATAAAGGAGAAAACGTTGTCCTAGTTACTCATATGGATCCAATTAAAGCAATGATTGGAAAAGTTCTTTCTCTAAAACCTGAAATTCTATTTCAATTAATAGTTGCAAATGCCTCGCTTAATGTTTTCAAATATGACGATCAAAACTTTTACCTCTCTTCGATCAACTCTATGAACTCTTCACGTTTTCATGAGACCTTTTAATGAAAATCCTCCAAACTTTTAAATAGAAATTTTCGACCACGCGTAATTAACAGATAAAATTGAAAGGAATAATTGGTATAGGTGTGATGTTAGGACTTTTAGTAATTCTTCCTTCCGCTCAGTATGTTTTAGCAGCCGGTGATTCTACTGGTGAATATCTTGATAGGCGTGTAGTAATTTGGGGATTATTTTATAGATTAATGATTGTCGCATTTACAGTAGGAACTGTAGTTTCTGGTCTTATAGTATGGCTAGTTTTGAGATTTAGAGAATCAAATCCAAAAGCAAAACCAACATCTTACGAGGCAGCTGGTACGTGGTAAAATGAGCGGACACTCTACTTGGCCAGAATGGGTTTACGTTGGCGTTGTAGTCGCATTACTTTGTTATGTAGGTGCAGAAGCTTGGAACATTGAAAGAATTGTTGAACATGTTCCAGAAGATGCAGAAATTATCAAAGTTGTAGGTCAACAATGGATATGGACTTTTGAACATGAAGATGGAACTAAAGAGATAGGAGAATTACATGTCGAAAAAGGAAAAGCGTACAAGTTTGAGATAACATCAAAAGATGTTATACATTCATTTAATATTCATGATTATGTTGTTTTGTTGGACGCAGTACCTGGAAGAGTTAACACGGTTTGGTTTTCACCAACAGATGTTGGAGAATTCGATATTCAATGTAGAGAATATTGTGGATTGATACATTACAACATGCGTGGAACACTTATTGTAGAGGATAAAGGAGCTTGATTTGATATGACATTAGAATTACAAAAACCAAGACCAATTTGGCAAATTATGTTTTCAACACATCACACTGATGTTGGTCTTCTATACTTGATAACATCTTTAGCATTCATGTTCATGGGTGGAGCACTTGCTTTGTTACTTAGAGTTGAATTATTTAGTCCAGGTGTCCAGTTAATTGCTGATTCTATGACATACAACAGAATATTTACAGTTCATGGAACTACTCTTATCTTTTTATTCATCTTACCATCTGCATCTGCATTTGGAAACTATCTTGTCCCAATCATGGTTCGATACAAAGATATGGCATATCCAAAATTAAATGCAGTAGCATTTTGGATGATACCTCCAGCAGGAGCACTCATCTGGTTAGGATTTGCAGACTTTACTTGGTATGCATATCCAACATATTCTGTAATTAGCGCACCAGGTCCTGCTGCAGACATGTGGATATTTGGACTGAAGATTTTAGGTGTATCCTCAATACTTGGTTCAATTAATTTTGTAGTTACAATTATGAAATGTAAACATCCTGATTTACCATTAAGTAAAATGCCACTTTTAGCTTGGGCATATCTAACATCTTCATTAATCACTTTAGTTGCAGTTCCAACATTTGCTGCAGCATTGTTAATGTTACTTACAGATAGATTGGGCGCATCAGGATTTTTCAATCCTGCAATGGGTGGAGATCCAATTGCTTACCAACATTTGTTCTGGTTTACTTTTCATCCTGAAGTATACATCTTGGTAATTCCTGCTATTGGTTTCATGTATGAAATATTCCCGCGTTTCTCAAGAAAACCAATCTTTAGTCATAGCTCTGGAGTAGCTGCATTTACTTTACTAACAATTGTTGGATTTGCATCATGGGCTCATCACATGTATGCAACTGGAATGTCATTTACAGAAAAGACCGTATTCATGGTTGGAACTCTAGCAGCAGTTCCAGCATCTGCAATGCACACATTCAATTTCTTAGCCACCATGTGGGGTGGACGAATTAAGTTTGCAACCCCAATTATGTGGGCTGTAGGCGGAATTGCACTCTTCTTCTCGGCTGGAGCAGGTGGTGTAGTAAACAGTGCAATGCCATTAGACTTTATCACTCACGACTCTTACTGGGTAGTTGGACACTTCCACCTATTTGTAATGGGTACAATTCTCTTTGGTACAGTAGGATTCGTTTACTACTTCTTCCCATACGTAACTGGAAGAATGTACAGTGAGGTTTTGGGCAAAGTTCACTTTATCTTATCATTTGTAGGAACTGTTCTTGTCTTCTTCACACAACATATCTTGGGACTCTTTGGAATGCCAAGAAGAATTTATGATTATCCAGCAATTCCGGAATGGGTCCAAATGAATATAATTATTTCAATTGGTGCATTCATCATCGGTATCGGTATGGCAATATTCCTTGTGAACTTAATTTGGAGTTCCGCAAAAGGAAAACCAGCAGATATGGACGATCCATTTGGCTTAGGCGGAAAATATTACTTCCCATATCAGGCAAAGAACCCATCACATTAGGATAACAAAATGACACAAGAACAACAACAACACGATCCAATTTACAGAACAACACCCGAACGTACAACCAAAATGATGGTTATCATGTTGGGAATCTGTATTGCAGGCGGTGGAATATTCTTTGGAATGTGGGATTACTGGACATCTATGCCTCCTCCAGCAGGTCTCTTAACTGGAGATGTTGCAGATGATCATGGTTCTGATAAAGGCTCTGGTTCTGTAGTTTTAACTGGGGTAGAAATCAATTCATCATTATCATTTATTGAAAGTAGCGACTTTAGGACTTTGGCATTCAACGCTTTACCTGGAGAACCCGATAACAATCCAACAATTACTGCAAACGTTGGTGATAAAATCATCTTTGATGTAGTAAATGATGGTAAATCATTCCATGCATTTGGTGTTACTTCAGATGAAGAAGGATTTGGAAATTTATACCCAGGTTCTGAAGTTGCAACTGCAAACGCACCACTAAAACCTGGTGAGAGCGGAATCTCAGAATTCATTCCAACCGAACCTGGTACATACTACTACATCTGTACAGTTCCAGGTCATAGAATGCAAGGAATGGTTGGTGAAATTATTGTATCTGGAGCAGCCGCTCCAGCAGCAGCAGCACCACCAACTGGCGTATCTCATGATATTACATTTGACTTTGTAGAAAGTAGTGACTTTAGAACTCTAGCATTTGATGCATTACCTGGAGAAGAAGGTAGCAATCCTGAAATTCGTGTAAACTCTGGTGATGAAGTAACAATTACTACAAACAATGCGGGAAAATCATTCCATGCATTTGGTGTTGTCTCAAACCCTGATGATTTCAATAGTGTTATTTTTGATTCTGCAATTGCAGCAGCAACAAGCCCTCTAAAACCTGGCGAATCTGGCTCGGTAACATTCCTAGCAGGTGCACCTGGTACATACTACTACATCTGTACAGTTCCAGGACATGCATTACAAGGTATGCAAGGTTCATTCATTGTAGAGTAATTTGATTCTAAAATATCTCGCACTGACATCTCTTGTAATTTTATACTCACTCATGTTTGTTGGTGGGTACATTTCTGCAGCAGGGCTAGGTCTGACATGTCCTGAATGGCCATTATGCCCTAATGGTGTAATGCCAAATGATGAATATCTCATTGAATGGATTCATAGAACCGTTGCAGCAACAACAGGACTCTTAATCTTAGCCACCACAATCGGTGTTTGGATAAACAAGGATGCAGGACGAAAAATCAAGTTTACAAGTGGATTTGCAAGCGCTCTCGTAGTCACTCAAATCACACTCGGTGCTCTTGTAATTGATACTCAATTGCATTCAGTACTAGTTGCAGTTCATCTAGGTATTGGTATATTGTTATTTGCAATGACTTTACTTACTGTATTGTTTGCATTTAGAATTGGAAAGCAAGTAATAGAAACTAAAGTTTAGATCGTTTTTTTAATATTCTAGGAACATAAACAATTCCCACAACTCCTCCAAAGATTAGTCCACCTGCGGCAATTGCTCCTATGAAAACATAACCAAATGGTGACTGTGTACTTATGTTGAAGGTAAATGTTAAAACTCCTCCATCTTCTGCAACGTCATACAAGTCTATGCGAAATATATGATTTCCAGATTCTTCAAAGAAAAAATCTTTTTCCATATGTCCGCTGTCATAGGATTCTGCTCTCCATGTGATTGTTTGTTCACCATTGTAAAAAATTCTGTTTCCCATAGTAAAACGATCAACTTCTTGACCATCTTGATCTGTAACTCTAATCAGAATTTGTGATCTTTCTCCAATCTGTGGAAACTCAGGTTGGGTTGCGATCTGAACTCGGTAATCACCTAATGTTTGTTCAGATGAATTAAACAATGAATGTCCATACGCATCTGTTGTTGCTGTAGTTGACACAAAGAGCAATGGTATAATTAAAAGGATTCTTAGACTTTCATTCATTACAATTGATTGTCCTCCGATCAATATATTGTAAATCAAAAACTTTGTTGAAAATCGTGTAAAGCTTTAAATCCTCTCTGAAAAGAGTCACAAATGTTGACTGTAGTTAAGAAATCAATCGACATCAAAGCACCAGTAGATACTGTGTTTACCTATTTTGCAAGACCAGAACATGTTTCTGATCAAATGTCTGAAAAAGGAGTTGGCATGACTGTCATTCCTATGGATATTAAAGCAGGAATGGGTGTAGGAACAACATTCAGAGTAATTGGTGACTTTAGCGGAAAAAGACTAGAATGGGATTGTGAGACAACCGAATTTGTTAGAGGTGAAAAAATCTCTGCAAAACAAATCAAAGGTAAATTCAAGAGATGGGAAATTACAACCGAATTCAAAGAACTCTCCGATAATCTTACAAATGTTAGCATGACTGTTGACTATGAAATGCCATTAGGTCCACTAGGTAGTATTTTAGACAAAGTAAAGTTTGCAAAATCTGCTGAAAATGGACTTGAAACAGCACTTTTCAAAGTAAGAGGTCTCTTAGAAGGAAATGGTTCAATTCCAGTTTACATCACATTAGATGCATACCAAAAACTCCTTGCAGAAAAGAAAAAGATGAACAATGTTCCAGTTTCAACAGTACTTACTGCAATTCTTGAGAAGTTCGAACAAGAACCAGAACTCAAAAACTAATCATATCCCAAGTTTAAATAATAACATCATTTTTTCATATCTTTGTGTGGGTCTATGGCGCAGCCAGGTAGCGCACCGGACTCTTAATCCGGTTGTCGTGGGTTCGAATCCCACTAGACCCGCTATTGTAATTTTCGCAATAAAGTAAATCTAACTTGTTCTGGCTCTATTTCTTCATGCATGTTGACATTACTTACAACTTTTACTTTGTAATTCAACCATCTTTTTAGCATGTTTCTAAATTTCATTTCATCATTTATCACATCTTCAGTTTCTCCAAATAATTCACAATTTACAATATATTTTTTGGCTACACGAAACATCTCATTAACACCATTATTCAGAGTATCGTCATCAAGATAATTTAGTAACTTATGTGTAAAAATAAAATCAACTGACGCATCTTCAAAAGGCAATTTTGTAATATTCTCTTTGTAAAATTTACCGTTAGGTATATTTTTTCTTGCTAATTCTAATGCATGTTCATTCAAATCTACTCCATGTATCTCAAATGAATCATCAAATTTTCTTAAATCAACCCCTGTTCCACAACCAATTTCTAAAATACTTTTACAATGTAATGATCTTGCAAGATCTGTTAAAAATTTTGTAAATTCTTCATTGTTACGTGATTCATTTTCATCAGCATATTTGTTCCAAAATTCTTTATCATAATTCAATTTATTTCACTTTCCATGAGAACATTTGCATGAAATCAACTTTGTATCAAATGTACATTCATGGGGTCCTTCAGATTTTGCATTAACTGGCATTTCTTTCATACATTCTTCATGCCTACCTTTTTTACAAAACCAACATATCTCCGATATCTCATCTGATACTGAGCAATCTTCCATATGTTCTGTAAACTTTTAAGATATATCTAATTTTAGATGAATTTTAACCATGAGCGGAATTTCTTATTTTCACCCATTACTGTATCCATGAATAATTCTTGTAATTCTTTTGTAAATTCACCAATTTTTCCATTTCCGATTTTTGTCTTATTAACACGAGTAACAGATTTTACTTCCGCAGCAGTTCCTGTCATAAAAATTTCATCAGCTTTTAGAAGATCATTAACTTTCAGATTTTTTTCAACAACTTTGATTTTCTTTGATTTGAGAAGTTTAATTGCTGAATCTCTTGTTATTCCATCTAGTATGTCTGCATCCAATGGTGGTGTAGTAATTTTTCCATTTTTAACTACAAAAATATTTTCTGCACTTCCTTCTGCAACGTATCCTTTGTTGTTAAGCATGATTGCTTCATCGTATCCTGCATTTAGTGCTTCCATTCTAGCCAATGCCGCATTTGAATAATTTGCTGCAGATTTTGCTTGCATAGGTTGTGATTTTGAATCAATTCTTATCCATTTTGAAATTTTACATTTTGCTCCTGAATATTTTCCTGCTTTTGATTCTCCCATTTTCCATTCCCAACATGAAATAGAAACATCAACTTTGTTATTTGTTGGAGTAAGTCCCATTGTTCCATATCCATAATATGCTAATGGTCTGATGTAGCATTGTTTCAGTTTATTTGCTTTTACCGTTTTTATTATTCCGTCATTAATTTTTTTCTTTGAATATTGCATTTTCATAGAATACATTTTTGCAGAATTGAAAAATCTGTCAACATGTTCTGGTAATCGAAAAATTGCTGAACCCTCTGGTGTATCGTAACATCTAATCCCTTCAAATATTGAAGTTGAATAGTGTAATGCATGTGTTAAAACATGTACTTTGGCATTTTTGAAAGGAACTAATTTTCCATTCATCCAAATTTTGCCTGTTTCTTTCATATCGGGCAAAACTCATCTCGTAATTTAAACAATCACGCCTGAATCCCTATACTATACATAGATCATATTAAATAATCTTCATGATTCATTATGATCAAGCGTGTTTTGGGTAACGCCCGGACTGATTCTAGAAGATGGTCCAAGAACAAACCCACCTTGGCACTACTGGTCACACGACCTTTAGCGCCAAACTGGTTTTAAATAAATTTAATCTTTAATCTTTCAGAATGTATTGATTCAATTGCTTTTGCAACGCTGTCTTCTACATCTTCTATAACGATAATAATTCTAGAAGTTTCCTCTTGCGCATCCATGTTTAAGATGTTCAATCCTGCATCACCTATCTTAGAACTAGCCTTTGATGCAATTTGTTGTACTCTCCACATCTCATCCCCGATTAATGTAACTACACCTCTTTCATATGCAACTGTTGCAAGTGCATCGAAACTCAGAATATATTTTTCATTTCTTTTGACATAATCTCCATCTAAAAACAAAATTCGACTAAATTCTATTCCATCTTTTGTAAATGGTGATAAGACAATAAATTCACTATATCTCTTATCTTTCTCTAATGATACAAGCAAGTCCCTAATCATTTCTGATTCTATTCGTAAGATTGCACAATTTTTCTTACCTGTGACAATCTTCAATGGATGTCCACTCTTATCATCGGGGTTTCTTTGGATTTTTGTAATCATTTCCGGTGATTGCATATTTGTAATTGTTAATGGTATTTCCACTCCATTTTCAAGAATTTCTTTAATTGCAATAGGATCTACAATTTTCATACCAAACATTCCTGCTAATCTTGCTTCATTGTATGATAATTCATTGACTCGTTCAAGATCATCTTTGACGATTTTTGGATCTGCAGAAACGACAGAGCTGTCTTTTTCAAGATCTATAACTGTATCATATTTTTTATGAAATAAAATTCCTAAATCTGCTGCAGTTCTATCTGAACCACCCCTTTCATATGTTGTAATAATTCCATCTTTTGTTTTTCCAATGAAACCTCCAATACATATTACATCATTTTCATCTAGAATTTGTTCCAGTTTACCCATTCTTGAAACTGATTCTGAGAAAAGAAAATTTGTTGATTCAATATTGTTATCTGTAATTATTGGCCAATCCTCAAGTGAAATTGTATCTGATTTAATTCCATTACTCTTTAAAATTAGATTCAAAACGTGCGACATTAAGACTTCTCCAGAAAATGCTAGTGCTTTTGAACGAATTTCATCCAAAAACTCTTTTTTAGATGATGCTAGATTTATTGCATCTTTTGAATTTTTCAAAAACTCATCAATTGTTTTCTTACACAAATTTTTAGATTCATCACTTACATATTCCAAAATTTTTGAATATGATTTTACAATTATTGAAAAATCAAAATTATTTCCATTTACTACATTATGTCCTATGCCTAACACTACATCAGTTAGTGATTTCTTTTTACCATCTACCATTGTGAGTGGTGCAGAACAAACTATAACCACTTTACCATTTTTTTGAATCTCCTTAATTCTTTTAATGATTTGAGGTATTCCCTCACCATCAATTCCTATTGCACTTCCTCCAAATTTTGCAATTGTTAGTTTACTCATGATTAATCCAAAATATTATTGCAGTATTAATCGTTATTTTTATTTAAAAGAATTTTTGAAATTTCCATGCCTGCCAAATTAACTCCATTTTGTTGTTGTTCATTTCTATCCATGTTAAGTTTTTCTTTAATGAGATTTTCTAAATTAAAAATATCTTCAAAATTAAATCCCATTTCTTTTGCATTATCTTCTTGTTCGAAATGATCTTTTATTGGTATAAAAATTCCGGGTGTTCCATACACAACTGATTCATCAATTGTAGATTTTCCTGCAAGAGAAATTACTAGATCAGATGCAAAAATTATTTCATGAAGATTTTCAACAAATCCTAAATTTCTTAAATTATTTCCAAATTCTTCTTTAATTTTTGGTCCAGCAACTAAAACTAACTCAATGTCTAATTGAATTTTTTTTACTGCAGCAATTGTTTGTTTAATTAAAAATATTCCTGCCTCTGTACCTCCTACACTGAGAACAATTGTTTTCTTTTTAAAATCTAAATTATTTCTAATCTCATCCCGATTTTTTTGTATTTTTCTTACAATTGGACCTGTTCTTATTATGTTATTTTGATTTACTCCTAATTCTGGAATTATAACTCTGTTAGATTTGTTCAACATTTCTTGCATTGTTTTATTCATCTTTTTTTCAACCATTCCTCCAAATCCACTAGTAAATTTTGTTTCAAGAATATCTGTGATGATTATATTTGAAATTCCTTTTTGTTGTGCTATTGCTATTGATGCAAAATCTTCATCACTAATAATCAAATTTGGTTTTTCATCATTAATAATCTGATTTGAAATTTCTTTACATTTTTTATAATATTTGTAGTAATCCCAAAGCCATCTCAAAGATTTTTCTAATTTACCATTTTGTACCTCAAATTTTGGGGGGGAATAGACATCATATGCTTGAACATTATTTTTTTGAAAAAACTCAATGGCTGAACTACCGGAAAAAATTTTACAAGATTCTAGTTTCAATTCATTAATTATGGCTAGATCTCTTGTTGCATGTCCCAATCCTATTGGACTACAAAAAAACACAATTTCTGTCATATTCTGATTACTTTTTCTTGTCAAAGATTTAAATGGATTTTAACGAAGAACTTTTTGGCGGGCTCGTAGTCTAGCTCGGTTATGACGTCGCCTTTACATGGCGAAGATCCGGTGTTCAAATCACCGCGGGCCCACTACCGAATATTTTTTAATTCGATAAAATTAAAAAAATATGATGTCAGAACTTTCTATGAATGATAAAATGACTTTAGTTCAATATTCCATTGAAAAATATGAAAATGAGGAAGATTTAATCTCAAAACTTTCTTCTGTATTACCTGAAAAAGATATCCAACGAAGTTTGGATACTTTGATAGGTACTCAGAAAGTTAGAAGAATAGGTCCGGAAATAATTCAAAATAATACTAGCCATACTGAATTACCCGAACTATCAGATAATGTCAAAGAATTATTAGATGAAATTTAATTCTAAAATCCTCTTAATCCTTCAGGTCTTACATTTTCAGGATGTTTATTTAGCCAACCAATTTTTTTAAGCATATCATCTTTATCTTGAGGAAATGTTCCTGCAATATTATATGCGTTTGAACCATGATTAGCACGAAAAACTATTTGATTTTCTGCATTAATATTTGAAACAAGTAATTCTAATTCTTCTAGTGATTCATTATCATCTATTTTCACAAATTCACCTCCCCATTTTGTAATGAATTCATCTTTTATTCCATTTTCTAAATACAATGTTAACGCACCAACAAAATCTGGTTTTGATGCACTGATTACTTTTCCAGTTTCTATTGCATTTTCTTTTGAGTATTTTTTCCCTCCTAATCCTAAAATTACCATACAGGATAGTTTGAATCCGACATCTTTTGCTTTATTGCATGCTTTGATGATAGTTTTTGATGTTGCACCTTTTGTTACTTTTCTGAGTACTATATCTGAACCACTTTCTATTCCGAGATATAACATATTCAATCCTGCATCATACAATTCTTGTAAATCTTCAGGAGTTTTTTTTAACAGATTCATAGGCATTGCATAACATGAAATTCTTTCAATTGAAGAAAATTTCTCTCGAATATATTTGAGAATCTTTACCATGTATTCTGTTGATAAATTAATTGCATCACCATCTGCCAAAAACACTCTTTGTGTATCTGGCATAATTTTTGCCATCATATCAATTTCTCCTTTTACTTCATCCCAAGTTCTTTCAGAATATTCTTTTGATCTATACATATCACAAAATGAACATTGATTAAATGAACAACCTAATGTTACCTGAAAAATTAATGAATTTGCTTCTGATGGCGGTCTGTAAAGCGGTGCATCATAATTTAACATCATTATATCTATTAATTACAAGAATTGGTTATAATCTTAATGAAGATCCTTAAAAAAGGGGCTGAGGCTGATGTCTATCTTTCCTCATGGAATGGAAAAAAATCCATATTAAAAATTAGAAAAGAGAAAAAATATAGAAATCCATCACTTGATACTGGAATTAGAAAACAAAGGACAATTAGAGAATCACAATTATTATCTCATGTAAAATCTTTTGGAATCTCAACACCATTAATTCATTTTGTAGATTACAAAAAATTCTCAATATACATGCAGTATGTGGATGGAAAATTAATTCGTGATATGGATGAAAAATCTATTCCTAAAACATGCTTACAAATAGGAAAAATTGTTGGTAAACTTCATACAAATGGTGTAATGCATGGTGATCTTACAACTTCTAATTTTATACTGACTAAAAAAAATCTATTTCTTATTGATTTTGGACTAGCAAATAGAACTGAAAAACCTGACGATCATGCAGTTGATCTACGTCTGTTTAAAGAGATTTTGAATAGCGCTCATGCTAATGTGATGGAAAAATCTTGGAAAAATTTTATCTCTGGATATGAAAATTCTGTTGGTAAAAAACAATGTAAGAAAATTCTTGAATTAGTTGCTGTAATTGAAAGTCGAGGTAGATATGCAACAGTCGTCTGAATTATTTTTTGTATCATCAAATACTCATAAATTCACAGAAGCAGAAAGAATTCTATCAAATTTAGGACTGGAACTTAATTTGTTTAAAACAACACTTGAAGAAATTCAGTCTAATTCTCTTAGTGAAATTGCAAAACGAAAAGCATTGGATGCATATTCTAAAGTTCAAAAACCTGTAATTATTGAAGATGATGGTCTTTTCATTGATTCCCTTGATGGATTTCCTGGTCCATATTCGTCATATGCTTATGACACAATTGGGAATAAAGGAATTATACGTTTATTAGAAAATTCTGAATCTAGAAATGCAAAATTTGTAGCAATTATTGCTTATTGTAATGGAGTTGATGATGTTCAATTGTTTGAATCTAGTATACCTGGAAAAATTTCATTATCTATTGAAAAAGGTGGTTGGGGCTATGATCCAATATTTATTCCTGATGGAGAATCAAAAACATACGCAAATGTTTCTGATAAAGATAAATTCTCTCATCGCTCTGCATCTCTAAAAAAATTCTCAGATTGGTTCATGCATACGCAGTTAGATAGCGGTCTGTAAATCTTTTTTTGTTTTGTAACACTACAATTTTTGATATTTCACTTTCATCCATTATCTCAAATCTATCTGATTTACCTGCTATTTGTTCTGAAAATTTTCTCACATCATTCATTTCAACCATATTTTCATATTCTAAACGATTAGTTGAACGTCCAATATGCATATAGGATTTCATTTCTATAAAATGAGCATTTGATTTTTCAAATATTGATTTAAAGCCAGACATCATTTTTTCAGAATCATTCCAATCTCTGATTAATGTCACTCTTAGTACTGTTCTTGTATCTAAGTCGGCAAGCATTTCTAAAGTTCTATTCCATCTTTCCCATGAATCATCATACTTTGGTCTGTTAATTTTGAGAAATGAATCATAATCCGCTGCATTTGTTGAAAGATATAGCTGTGTTGGTAGCGCATCATCATCTGCAAGTTGTTGAATCATTTCTGGTTCTTGACCATTTGTAACCAAAAATATTGATTTTGTGGCTTCTAATGATTTGAGATATTTTATCAAAGCCGGTAATTTTGGATACATGGTTGGTTCTCCTGATAGTGATATGGCATAGTGACTGGGGTTGAGTGATTCTTCTATTTTCTTTTTATCTTGTTTTGGATCACCAAAATGTCCTACGATTAATTTTCTTCTCTCTTCCATCAATTTTGACATAATATCTTTTGGTTCTGCCACTTTTTCTTTATCCATTTTCATTGAATCATAAAATTCCATTGGTCTCCAGCAGTAGACACATCTATTTTCACAATGCATTCCAGCTGGAGAGAATTCCATGCATTGATGAGTACTAATTCCATAAAACTTGTGCTTGTAGCAACTTCCCTCGTTTCTAAAAGATTTTTTTGTCCAGTGACAAATTTCTACAGTTGAATGATCGGCTACTCCGTATTTTGCTTTTTTCAATTGTTCTGAAATACTTGATTTGATCTGAATAAGTCCATCCTCTTTATCCACAACCTCTCCTGAACAACTCATAATTTTTTTTATCTCTGTTTTACTTAAATCATACATTTCCTCAAACAATCAAAAAAAAAGTGTATATAGATGAAAAAAGTGTTTCAGCCATGCTCAAGACAGTAAGTATTGCAGGAATTGAGGAACAAGGAGTTCCATTCAAAGAAGAAAATACTAGCTTAGATGAAGCAACAAAACATGTTTCAATTGGTAATCTTACTTGGATAGAATGTGTAGTAGATGATATAGCAACTGAAACTCCAAAAATTCTTGAGAAATTAAAAATCAATATGGATTCTAGTACACTACTTTCTGGATATCTTACTGAATACGAAGATGTCGGTGATACTCTGGGACTAATGGTTCCATTCATCTTTACAGGTGAAAATAGAACTCAAACTTCACCATGTTTAATTTTCCTAAAAAAGGATCTCATTGTTACAATACATGATGATTATGGTGGAAAAATTACAAAATTATATAATTATTCTAGTTCTCTT
>JABGTD010000033.1 GCA_018647405.1 Nitrososphaerota archaeon
AACTCCAATGTTAACATCACTAACACTACTCAACTATGTTGAAGTTGACACTGAAGAAGAAATGTTAGGATATGGAATCAGTATAATCCTACTCAACATTGGAATGTACTTTGTAGCACCGGCAGCAGCAATCATTGCAATCAAAAAGAAACTTAGAAAATAAAATTAATTTTTCTTTGTAAATGATGCAACACCAATTACTATTCCAGCTATTCCTAATCCTATAGCAGCAATTATCATATTACCGCCCATTCCATTATCAGTTTCAGTTTGTTCTTTTAATTCGTTAATTGTTTCTTGTAATTCCCTAATATCTCCACGTAGATCATCAATCTCACGTTCAAAGTCACCAGATTCAACAACAGATGATTCAACTGGAGGGAATTGTAAGACCTCTTGTTCTTGTACCTTCAGTGGATGTAATGCTAAATTCACATTTTGTTCATTAATTTTTCCAAGAAAATTTAGTTGGGACCAACCAGAAAATGTAGGAGTAATTGCTGACTCATATTTTCCTAAAATTTCAGTTGGTTGTAACGGAAGAATGATTGATTCCTCTTCTACAATTAATTGTATTTTCAAAGTTTTTTTCAATCCTTCAATTCCTGTATTAGAATTAAATGGCTGATCTGCGGCTTCTTTGCTCTTATCCATTTCACTGACATAGACAATAATTGCATTTGATTCACCAGTTACAATCGGTTTATTCTTCCAATCAATCTCAATTCTATAATCACCAACAGAATCAGACTGATGTGCAAATACAGGATTAAGGAATAAGGGAGATATCAAAAGTAAAGCAATTAGATGTATTTTTTTCATAAATTATGAGATAATGGTTTGAATAAAAGTCAAAGTAGTACAATTTTCAATCATTTAGGCTGAAAATTGGAGATCATTTTTATTATCAAAGTTCGAATTTTATCTAATGAATAACAAGACTATAAGTTCCTTATTCGTTCTTTTTGCAATCGTTTCAATCGGAATGACTGCAGCACCTGGTGCATTTGCTGAACACTCAATGAATGCAACAGTAGAGAACGCAGAAGGTTCTTCAACCCCGGGATGTGAACCAGATTGTTTCATCCCAGCAACAGTTACAATCGGTGTTGGTGGAATGGTTACATTCGCTAACAATGATACAGCAGCACACACATCTACAGCTGGTACTCCAGCAGACGGACCAAGTGGTGCATGGGACAGCTCATTAGTAATGATGGGAGCAGCATACACAACTCCAGCACTAGATGTAGCAGGTGATTATCCTTACTTTTGCATGGTACACCCATGGATGGAAGGATTAGTAATTGTTGAAGAAGAAAGTCACGACGATCACGGTGGCGATGACCACGGTGATAAGAGCGGAATGGAAATGCAAACACTAACTGCAGCAGACATTACAATTAATGTAGCAGATGGTGCAAAAGCAGGTGAAAGAGTAGCAATTGATGTTACAATTAGCGGTGAACACGTTAACTACGACATTGTTGCAACTCACGGCGGAGAAGAGATCCTAAATGAAAGTGGTAATCACTCACATACAGGAGAAGGTAGTCACACTACATCAGCACTCGCAGCAGATGCATCAGATGATTTACCAATTGACGTCACTGTAACATTCCAAGGATTTGGTATACCAGGTGAAGAATTCACTGGTCCAATTGGATTAACCAATTCAGCTCAAGCAGTTCCAGAGTTTGGTACAATAGCAGCCATGATTTTAGCAGTAGCAATTGTTTCAATAATTGCAGTATCAGCAAAATCAAGACTTAGCTTTATGCCAAGAATCTAGAAAAGACTTTTTTTTCTCTTTTTATTTTTATTTTCTTCTAAGCATTGCTATAACTGCTAGAATAACACCAGCGGCACCCAATGACAAACCAAATACACCAAAGTTGTAAGCATTTTGAATATCAACTCCACCTGCAGTAAGACTTACTTCACCAACATTTGATTTTATGTTAGAGACATCTTTTTGTAATGATGATAATGCATTTTTTACCGCACCAATTTCACCAGCAGAAGATGAACCGCTAACTGATGGGAATGCAATAACTGATTGACTCTCAACATCTTCTATAGGAATTACAACGTCAATTGGTAATCCATTTAGCTCACCTACCAATTTTACAGACATTGAACCTGTTTTAGTTGGTAAAATTTTTGCATAATAGTGACCAGGACGAGGATCCGAGTTGATGTCTAACTCTTTAGTTGCACCACCTGCCACAAGAGTTGCAGTCATACTTTTGAAAGCGCTATTTACTCCAATCCTTAATCCTTCTTTTTCACCAGATTCTGCCACCTCAATTACAATTTTGTTAGGTAAATTAACGACTGGAGGTTCATCTCCCCAACCTGCCTCAATCTCATATTGTTCAATGTAAATAGTCGTGTGTGCAAATGCTGAAGACATGCCAAAACCGGAAATTAAAAGAATGCTTAGTAGGAGAAAAGATTTTTTCAACAAATATCATTTTCTTCATTACATTATTATCTTTACTAAGATGGTATAATTTTCAAAGAGGCATTTCTTTAAATTATAAGTAAACGAATTTCATACAATTGAAAAAAATTTGGATTCTGCCGGTACTAGTATTCTTTTTAGGATTTCCTTTAGCAAGCGCACATCCATTTTTGTTAGATTCTGAACCTGGACAAGGTCAAAATGCACCAGCAGGAACTATCCAAATTATTACAAATTATTCTGAAGCAGTAGAGATTGGTTTTTCTGAATTAAAAGTATATGATGCAAATGGAAATCAAATTGATAACAGAGATACCGCATACAATGGTGGAGAAACATCACTTGTAATTACTACACAACCTCTTGAAGATGGAGTTTATACAATAACTAGCAAAGTTTTATCAAAAGTTGATGGTCATTTAGTTCAAGCAGCAATAGTATTTGGAGTTGGAGATGTAAAAATTGATTCAGCTTTATTAGAAAAACAAGAAAGCTCAGAAACTACATTCATTCCAGAATCAATTGCAAGATTTCCGGGATTGGTTGGTCAAACAATAGTTCTAGGTGGAGTTATAGTTTCAATTACAATTTGGTCATCACAACAAACAAGATTTAGAGAAGTTTTTACAGACATTAATGAACAGTTCAAAGTAAAATTTTCAAAAATTATTGGATATGGAGTAATTGCAACCTTTGCATCAAATTTCATAATGCTAGGTGTTCAAACATGGAGATTAGAAACTTCTCCATTAGATGTTATTGGAACTACATTTGGTACAACATGGCTAATTCGAATGATTATCACAATAATCATAATTGGACTTTGGTTCTGGATGGAAAAGAAAAAACAAATTACAATAAAAGGGCAAATTCCATTGTTAATAGCATCATTAATTTTGATTGCAACTACTACAATGATGGGGCATGGTGCATCAACTGAATTAGAAGCTCCATGGATTTTAGATTACACTCACAATTTGTTATCATCAATTTGGATTGGTGGAGTAATATTTTTTGCATTTGTTGCATTACCAACAATTACAAAAACCGATAATTCAACAAAAGAGAAAATCGCGCTAAGTTTGATTCCAAGATTCTCAGGATTATTCATAATTGCAATCGGAATTTTAATCATAACAGGTCCAACTTTACTATGGTTCCTAGATGATAATGTAGCCTCACTCACTGATTCTACATATGGAAAATTGATTTTAATAAAAATTGGAATTGCTGCAGTAATGATTGCGTTTGGTGGTTTGTATCAAGTCAAATTCTTAAAAAATATACATGATTTTGAGAAATTGAACATTTCTAAAAAAATTAGTAAGCCGTTAAAAGTTGAAGCTGGATTAGGAATTGCATTACTAGCAGTTGTTGCACTTTTAGTAAACTCTTCATTACCTGCAGGAGAAATTCAATCAGCTGATGCGCTACAAGGAACATTTGGATTTGAATCTACATTATTTTCTGAAAATGCAAAGTTTGATGTCAAAGTATTACCAGCAGGCATTGGATCAAATACAATTTCAGTTATAGTTTCATCATATGACAATAAACCACTTGCCGATATTTCTGGCGTAAAAATTAAAGTTTCAAATCCACAAAAAAATATCTCACCAATAGAAGCTGATGTTACCGAGAACATACAAGATTCAATTACAAAGTATTCAGGAGATGCAATATTTGGATTTGCAGGAAATTGGCAAATTGAATTAGAAGCCCAAAGAACAGAAAATTCTAATGAAAATGCAATATTCAATCTTCAGATAAAACCATCACTAAACGACATTAGAACAGAGATTACCGAATATGATTTCCCGGCAGATGAGGTAGCACCGTTATTCCCAGTTTATGATGGAGAAAATATTTGGATTTCTGATGCACAAAAACCACGACTTTGGAAGTTTTCAATAGAAGATGAACAATTTACGCCATACACATTTGATGGATTAACAACAATTTTCATGGATATCGGTAAAGATGGTAAAATTTGGTTTACAGATACACCTAATTCAAAAATTGGAAGTTTTGATCCTAAAACAGAAAAATTTGAAACAATTCAATTACCACAATTTAGTTTGGCCATAAAAAAATCACTTCCAACATCAGTAGCAGTTGATAATGACAATGATGTTTGGGTGGCAGTAATTGATCAATCATTATTGTTAGAGTATAATCAATCTACAAAAAAATTCAAAATAGTAAATACAATCACACCTGAAGCAGGTCCAACGGCAATTGAAATTGATAATTCAAACAATGTGTGGTTTGCAGAATCACTAGTAGGAAAACTTGGCAAAATTGATGCAAATACAAAAGAGGTAACTGAATTTGTTCCTCAAGCAGAACCGATGGCAGAGCCGTTTGCACTAATGATTGACAAAGAAGAAAATGTGTGGATTGCAGAACATATTGGTCCTGCAATAACAAAATTCAATCCAATTTTAGAAGACTTTGAGCAAGTAAAAATTTCAAATCCAGATTCATTGCCATTTGGAATG
>JABGTD010000015.1 GCA_018647405.1 Nitrososphaerota archaeon
CCGTTTGCACTAATGATTGACAAAGAAGAAAATGTGTGGATTGCAGAACATATTGGTCCTGCAATAACAAAATTCAATCCAATTTTAGAAGACTTTGAGCAAGTAAAAATTTCAAATCCAGATTCATTGCCATTTGGAATGGCTTTCGATAAATATGATAACATGTGGGTTGCGCAACATGTGATAGACAGTTTGGTTGTGTATGATCAAAGTAATAGCCAAATGATTGAAATTGCCATACCAACTGAGGGCTCATTCACGCAATTTGTTGTTGCAGACAATAATGGAGATATTTGGTTTGTAGAACAACGAGGAGGAAAACTTGGTAAAGTTTCAATCAGTGCAGTACCTAGTCAGATAATAGCGATTCAAGAAGAAACATCTCAAAGTATAATGTATGTTGAATTAGTAGCTCCAATTATTGCTGCAGGAATTATTGCAACAGCATTGTTTTATGTCAAAAGTGTAAGAGATAAGAGAAAAATTGATGAGCTAATTTCCACTAAGTAAAATAAGAGTGAGAATAGTTTTACTATATGAAGATCATATTTGGAATACTATTAGCTTTTTTTATTACATTTTCAATTGGAACAGCATTTGGACATGGTGCAGGTATTGAAGCATCACCATTAATTTTTACAAATGATAGACAAATCAAAGTTACAGTAGAATTACTCCCATCAGATTTTTACAAATCAGATGAGAAAATAATCAAGATTGATGCTTACGACCATACAAATCGTGAAACAATCACAAATGCTAGTTTCAAAGTTCAAGTTTTCAATGACAATCAATTATTGTTAGATGAATGGTTTTACACACAAGATGGAAATTTAATTTTAAAAGTTGATCCAAATGTAATTGTAACTAGTAGAGATAGTATTGAAATTTCAGGAGAGAGAAATGATTTTGGTTTGTGGGAAAAAACAGATACATCACCATTAATTATAACTGGACCAATTTTTGACAAAGGTGGAATATACACATTCAAAATTATACTTGATGCACAAGATGAAGTTGGAATAATCAGTAATGTTGAGTTTGAAGTACAAGTAAGTGTGACTTTTGTAGAATATTATGAAGAGAATACGGGTGAAAAAGAGACTGAATTTAGAGTAAAATCATACTATGATAAAATTAGCAGTTTTGAGTATGATGCAAAAGAAAACGTTGCAAAGATTAGTTTTCCATTTGATTTTTCTGAAACAAACATTTCACATACAAATGTAATACATACCGAAATAATGTTTCCAAAAAATACACTTGAATTTCTTTCACCGAATTATTCTGGGACAGGTAACGGTATAGAACTATTCAAATCATCAGTGTTCATAGATGATTATTCTGAAGAAGATAATCGTATAGTTCATTTTGTTTTGTTACCAGATCATATCAGACATATCAAAAATCAATTAAAGAAAATGGAAGTAGATAGTTCATCCGCAGTATTACCTGATTCAATTGATTTAATTCTCAACAAAGGAAAAGAGATACAATTTCCACTAAGAACTTTAACACTTAGCGAAGAATATCAAGTTGATTTATCATGGGATCCTAAAGAAATTACTCCTGGAGAAAGTATTAGGTTCATCTATACATTTAGAGATACAACAGACTTGGCTCCAATTAGAAATTCAGATTATACATTCACAATACTGCAAAATGGTAAAACAATTTTTTCTGAAGACAGATTTGCAAAAATTGGTGCAGACTATTCAGACTTTACATTTGAAGAAGGACAAACTGGTCTAACAGTTGCTAGATTTTCAAATATTTCAGGTAGTGGACAGCAAACTGAATTTGCATTTGTAGTAGGTGGACAAACTGAATTAAAATCATCTTTAGTTCCAGAATGGGTGAAAAATAATGCCGGATGGTGGGCAGACGGTCAGATACCTGATTCTGCATTCATTGATGGAATTGAGTTTTTGATAAAAGATGGAATTATTGTTGTTTCAGATATGCAACAAAATGAATCACAAACAGATGGAATTCCAGAATGGGTGAAAAATAATGCCGGATGGTGGGCAGACGGTCAGATACCTGATTCTGCATTCATTGATGGAATTGAGTTTTTGATAAAAGATGGAATTTTAAAAATTAATTAAAAAATTGATTACTCAAAGGCTGAAACAAAACTAGATTTTTCTGCTTTTGCTTTTTTACACTTACATTGAATTGAAGATTCCCCACATTCAAAGCAAATTAGGAGATTTCCTCTTTTGTAGTCGTAAAGTGACATTTCCACATTCTATTACAAAATTTGTATTTAATTAACGCTAAAACCATCTTTGATGGC
>JABGTD010000036.1 GCA_018647405.1 Nitrososphaerota archaeon
ATTAATTCGGATGCTAGCTTGTCAATCCATGTACCTTTTCCTATAACATTTTGTTCAGACATATTTTATCACAACTCTTTTGCCATATATGGTCCATTATTTTTATAATTTAATTTTCTTTAATATTCTCTTGTACCTACTGCACTGATTACACATAACTTATCTGATGACAAATCTGTTGCAGCAATTTCTTCTGCTTTCATCATCAACTTTTTTCCAATCCCTTGATGTTGAATACTAAATTCTTCCTGTTCACCAATACCCATTGCTTTTCCAAATACGTGAAGTTCTCTTACAATTGATGTTTTATGGGTAATTTCCGGTCTATGTGCATTTTGACTAGGTTTTCGTAGTCTCAAAAATCCATATGTCAAGTCATTTTCATCATTAAATGACAAAAATACCTCTTTACCCCCACATGCATCATAATCTATTCTTTCTAATTTTAATTCTGTAAATTCTTTTTTATTATTCAAACCTGCTTCTCTACATCTAATACACTTACATGATGTTCCTTGTTTTTCTAATTCTTGTTGAACTTTTTGTCTTAAATTTCCCATTTTTGGACCATCAACAATTTCATCTGTTGTTATTTCTCGTTGAACTCTCATGATTCGAACCCATTTTGGTATAATTTTTTTGGATTCAGTTAAAACGTTAATCATTTCTTCTGTTGAATACGGTTTATAATTTCCTAATTTATAATCATCATAAAGTGGTGTATCTTTTAACACTAAAGCAGGATAAATCTTTAACATATCCGGTTTGAACTCTTCCATCTCAAATAATTTTTTAAAATCAGCAATGTCTTCTTTTGGACTCATGGTTGGAAGTCCTGGCATCATATGTGCAACAACTTTGTATCCTGCATCTTTTGCAATTTGAAATGAACTTATCACTTGTTGTAAATTATGCCCTCTATTCACAATATTATAAACTCGTTCAGTTAGGCTTTGAACACCAATTTCTACTCTGGTTGTTCCATAATCTAACATCATATCAACATGTTTTTGTTGACAATAATCTGGTTTTGTTTCTATTGTGAAACCAACATTTCGCATTTTTGCTTTTTCATTATTTCTTTTTGCATCTTCTAAACTACTTGATTCAAATCCATTAATTGCATCATAACACGATTTTATGAAATTTCGTTGATAATCATCTGGCATAAACAGGAACGTTCCTCCTACGATAACTAATTCTAATTTTGTAGGATCATGTCCAAATGCAATTAATTGCTCAATTCTTCTTTTTATCTGACTTCCTGGTTCATAATCATCTTCTATTGCACTAAGTGTTACAGGTTCTTTTCCTGTGTAGCTGTTTGGAGTATTGATCTCTGTTCCCCCCGGGCAAAAAGTACATCTTCCATGTGGACATGCAAATGGTTTTGGCATTATTGCAATGACTGTTACCCCTGAAGCTGATTTGACAGGTTTTTTTAGTAAAACTTTCTGAAGCTTTAAGAATTGTTCTTCGGTTGCAGATGATAATATTTCTGAATTTCTAGGTAATCTTTCTAGTGCATATTTTGCACATATCCCTTTTATTTCATTTTTAATTTGACTTTTTTCAGGATTATCAATTTGAGATAATTTATCACAAATTTCTTTACATGCGTGTAAAAAATTCTCGCTTAATTTCTGCATGCATTATGCAAATAGATGTAACATAAAATGGTTTAAATGATATTTTACTTTCGTTTAGGAGCTTTCTTTTTAGTTGCCTTTCGTTTAGGAGCTTTCTTTTTAGTTGCCTTTCGTTTAGGAGCTTTCTTTTTAGGAGCTTTCTTTTTAGTTGCCTTTTTTCTAGAAGGTTTTTTAATTTGCTTTTTTAATGATTCTAATTCGTCCGTTAAAATCACCATCTCTTTGAGTACTTGTAATTCATCTCTTAATGTTGAAACTTGTTTCTCAAACTCTACTTTCTTTTTTAGTTCATCTTCTGATTGATTTTTTGCAGCTGATGAAGCTTGAACCTGTGCAGCAGATTCATTTTGTACTTTCTCTGCATCTTCAATTTTTTTGGTTCTTTCTTCCTCGCTCATTGAAGTTTCTCCATATTGGTCTAATTCTGTTTCTTTATTTTTTGCTAATCTTTCTAGATAATCTTTTTCATACTCTGAACGTAATTCTTCTCTAGACTTTTCGCTCATGAATGCTTTCTGAATTGGTATGATTTAAATAATTTTTAAAAATAGTTGGCCATACATTTGTCTATCATTCAGTTTCAGATTTGCTTACGTCTGCAGTAACTTCTTTTCTATAATCCATCTTCAACCAAATTGGTGTGATTATAGTTGTAACTGCTACCATAAGAACAATTGTTGTGTATACATCTCCTGTTAGTACTCCTGATGACAATCCCACTCCTGCTACAATTAATCCAACTTCTCCTCTAGAAATCATTCCTATTCCAACTCTCATTCCTGCAGCTTTATTCTTCAAAAATAACATGGCTGGAAGTCCACATCCAAATAATTTTGTTGCAATTGCAATTGCAATTACAACTGCACTTAACATCAATACATCCAAGTTCACGGTTCTGAAATCTACCTGTGCACCAATTATTGCAAAAAATAATGGTGCAAAAATTAATCCTATTCTGCTAATGAAATTCTCTATTTTCTCAAATACTTTGGTAGCGGATAATGCCATTCCTACCGCAAATGCTCCTACAATTGGAGATAATCCTAACATACCTGCAATTGCTGCTGCACCAAAGAATGATGCTGTGGCAATTCCTTCTACACTGCCAGTTGATTTCCATATTCTTGGTGTGATAACTTTTGGAATTATGAAAATGGCTGCAATTAATATCGCTGCAAAGAATCCTAATACTTTGAGAATTGTGAATGTTACATCTACCAAATCAATATTATCTAATGCCTCTGCACCTCCAAACGATGTTACAACTGATAATACTGCAATTGCTAGAATGTCATCTACTACTGCGGCGGCAATGATTAGTCTTGCCTCTGGAGATTTAATTTTGTTAAATTCTTTCAATACTTGAATTGAAATTGCTATGCTCGTTGCAGTGAGTGCGGTTGCAATCATCATTGCTTGTAATGCGTCAAATCCAAATGCTTGAAATACTAAAAGTCCTGCAAAGAATGGAACTACTACTCCTAATGTACCAACTGTAAATGATGCTTTTCCTCCACGCAAAAATTCTTTTGGCGTCATTTCCAATCCTGCCATAAACAAGATTACAATCGCACCAATTTCTCCAAGTGTTCTAATTTCAGGTCCGATTTGTAAAATTGATTCTCCTGTATCTGGATGTATCAAAAATGCTCCTAATGCAAATGGTCCGATGATCATTCCTGCAAGTAATTCTCCTAATACGATTGGCAGTTTTATTCTGCTGAATAATTCACCCATTAATTTTGCAGAAGCTAGCAAAATTCCTACTGCGATGATTATCTCTATGAAGTGTGCGTCAGCGCTCATTATCTAATATTTTTAGGATTACGTCATATAAGCCAAATCTAGTAAAATTTTCTAAGACAAGATGTTATTGATTTCTATGCAATTTTCAATTTATTAATAAAAACACCTTTGTTTTTACTAATTCTGCCAATTTCATAAGATTTCATCTTATGTCTGTTGAAAATTTTATGAATATTCTTGACTTGATTTTCTGGCGTAATAATACAAAATCCTATTCCCATGTTGAATGTTTTGTACATCTCTTCATTTTTTACTCCTGTATCTTCGATTAATTGCATTAATGCTGGAGTCTTTGGCATATTGTCCAAATGATATCCTATCTGTTTTAATCTCAATAATTTTGTAAATGCACCTCCTGTGATATGTGCCAATCCATTAATCTTACATTTCTTTAATGCCTCTAGAACCGGTTTAACATAAATCTCGGTTGGACGTAAAAGTGCGTTACCCAAATTTCCAACTCCTTTGATATTATCTTTGACTGAGTATTTTGGGAAAAGTGCTTTTCGTGCTAATGAATATCCATTTGAATGTAAACCTGAACTTTGTATTCCAATAATTATGTCCTTTGGTTTTATTTTATCTCCCAAGACCATCTCCTTTTTTGAAAGTATTCCTACAACCATTCCTGCAAGATCAAATCCAAAACCTTTACCTGAAATCAAATCTGACATTATTGCCGTCTCTCCTCCTACAATTGGCATTGCTGATTTTTTTGCACCCTTGACTAATCCTGATACAATTTGTTTGAATATTTTTTGATCATTTTTGTTTGCAGCGATATAATCTACAAATGAAATTGGTGTTGCACCTATACAGATTATGTCATTAACATTCATTGCAATACAATCTATTCCAATTGTATCGTATCTTTTCAACATATTTGAAATAATCACTTTTGTGCCAACACCGTCAGTGTGTGTTGCTAATAATTTCCCTCCAGGAATTTCAACAATGCCTGCATAATGACCAAAGCCATGTTTCATCTTGGCCATTTTTTGTAGACCGTGTGTTGATTCTATTAATTTACCAATTGCTCGTTGACTCTTTTTTATCTCTGAAATATCAACTCCTGCTTTTTTGTAAGTTATCGTCATATTCATTCACCTACATGTACATATTTGAATCAATTTTTTTATGTTCGGAATATTTGTCTGATAATTCTCTTAAATCTTCGCCAATCTGTTTTTTCTGCTTCTCTAAATTTTTAGTATTAATCTCAGTTTCATACACTCTATTTACTGCATCAATAATTGTTGCAGCAGCTACAGGATCTGCAATTAATTCATTAGCTTTTACAAGTAATGTAATGCCGCGAATTTTCCTAATTAGGCACTCATTTAATATTCCACCTGAAATTCCGGTAATGAATCCTTGAGGGATCATCTGGATATCGTGTTCTTCCATAACTCTACACAAGTCAACCTCTGCTGCAAAAAATGCATTACCATCATGTTTTTTATCTGCAACTCCATCAAGTACAATTATTTCGTTTGAGCCTTTTTTTTCAGCCCAATCTAGAATGGCCATGGCAATATTATAAATTCCATCTTTACTGATTATTATTTCACAAATTATTGCACAGATGCTTCCGTCATTATTTGAATAAATTCTGAATGGATGTCTTAGTCTTCCTTGCATGAATACTGTTGATGGTGGTAAATGTTTTGAACGGAGAAATCCTATTTCTTTCATATCTAGTTCATTTATCATATGGTTTACTGCTATAGTTCCGACCAACCCTGCTCCTACAAACCCAACAAAAATTGTAGGGTTTTTTAATTTATTTTTCTCTATTTCATAGATCTCTGCTTCTGGTATGTTTGACTGCAATGTTTTACTGATTATGTTTTGTTTAATTACTTGTTCGCTTCATGAAGAAATATGTCTCGTGGCATGATTCGAATAATTATTTTTGGAACTGGTTCTATACTTTTTGTTTTCTTATATGCATCACGAATATTTTGATCTAATTTTTCTCATTTATTGTAAACAAATCAAGCATAATTCTTCCTTTTTCTGTAATGGTATAGATCACATTTGATCCAACTCTTTCTTTTTCTATGAATTTGTATTCTACACAAAAATGTAGATAATTTAGGAATGATTTTTTCATTCTGATCTTTGATTTTGAATATAAATCTGAGAATGTCATTGGGTTTGAGTTTAATTGATATAATAATTTCAAAAGAGAAAGTGTATTGAACTCCTTTGTTTTTGCTCTAACTGCATCTAACACTTGTTCGTCTCGTTGAATTATGAATCCCTCAAATCGTTCTGCTACTTCTAGTGGTATGTATGTTAATCTTGCTCTCATACAGTATGGTACCGTACTTTACCATATTAACGTTAAGTCATGCATTGTTGAGCTATTTGATCAGTTTTACTGAACTTGAACAAACCATAATTATCTATTTTCCTTGTTAGAATTGTGAATTATACGGAAGGAATGTGATTTAAACAAGATATCTTGGCATAGTTGTTGTGGATATACTTGATATTGGTAGTGTACTTGCAGGGTTAGTCCTTCTATGTATTGGTGGATATGCTATCGTTTCTGGTGGTGTTTCTCTTGCAAAGAAACTTCGAATTAGTAGTATGATTATTGGTTTAACGGTCGTGGCATATGGTACCTCTACTCCTGAGTTAGCTGCTTCTCTATTGGCTGCTTTTAACTCGCATACTGAATTAATCCTAGGAAATATCGTTGGAAGTAACGTCAGTAATGTTGGTATGGTGATTGGAATTTCTGCAATATTTACTCCACTTCTAATTAGTAAAATTACTGTTAGTAGATGGATTCCAATAATGATAGGTGTATCGTTATTAGTTGTAGCAATGTCATATGATGGTGAAATTTCACAAATTGATGGTGTCCTATTAATTGCAGCACTTATTGGATTTACAGCCTATACTATCAGAACTGTTAAAAAACAAAAGATTCAACAAAATGAAACTGTAGAAAATGAAGCACTAGAAGGTGAATACTTCTTATCAAAATTCAAAATTGAAACTTATCCTCAATCATTTGGTCTTATAGCAGCTGGAGTAATACTATTGTTTCTTGGTGGTCATCTCACAGTTGATGGTGCTGTAAATATTGCTGAAAACTTGGGGCTATCTCATCTAGTTATAGGGGTTGTAATTGTTGCAATTGGTACATCTCTTCCAGAATTAATCACCTCTATTATTGCAATAGCAAAAAAACAAACCGATATTGGTGTAGGAAATATCGTTGGAAGTAACATATACAATATCTTGTTAATATTGGGAGTTTCTTCAACTATCGTCGGAATACCTGTTTCCGCGGATGTTTTCTCTAATTATTACATAATGATTGCATTTAGTCTTGTTTTATTCATTGGATTTAGAAAATCTATTCCACGGTTTGTAGGAATTGGACTTACAATTGCATTTGTTACATATTTGGTGAGTCTTTTACTAAATTTTTTCTAGGATTTTGATATTGATATTTTTTAATCTTAATTAATTCAAAATACGATCCAAATTTATTTGCGTCATCCACTCCATCTAGTCCCTCGGAACCTGTAGGCTCTACCTCGAATTCTTTAATTTTCTTATATGTTGTATTTCTTTCAGCAGGAATTCTTCCTATACTTCTAATCAAGTGTCGTATTTCTTTTGGTCTTAATAGCTGACCATATTCTGCACCTGCTGCAGTTGATATGCTCTCATTGACTAGTGTTCCTCCAAAATCATTTGCTCCCCAATTGAGAAGTAATTGTGAAAACTTTGGTCCCTCTTTTACCCATGACATTTGGATGTTGTCTATTACATTATTCAACATGATTCGTGAAATTGCATGAACTAGAAGTGCATCATTTGAATTTGCACCTTTTTTGATACCTTCGTGAAGTTGATGTTTGTACATTGGTGCTTCAGAATAAATAAAATTGAGTGGAACAAATTCTGTAAATCCTCCTGTTTCTTTTTGAATTTCTCTAATTGTATCTAGATGGTTCACTCTGTGTTCATTTGTTTCTAAATGACCAAACATCATAGTTGATGTTGATTTTATGCCCATCTTATGTGCAGTTTTTATGACATCGGTCCAATCTTTTACTGAAATTCTCCCTGGAGAAATTTTATCACGTAGTTTTTGATTAAGTATTTCTGCTGCAGTTCCTGGAATTGTATCTACTCCTGCATCTTTTAATCTACTTAGATATTCTTTTGTTGAAATCTTTGATCTGCTTGCACCATAAAGAATTTCTTCTGGAGAAAATCCATGTATGTGTATATCTGGAACTTCTGTTTTGATTTCTCTACAAATGTTTTCATATAATCCTGCATCCATATCTGGTGGAAGTCCTGCTTGAACACATACTTCTGTAGCTCCGTACGTGTATGCTTCTTTTGCTCTTCGTGTGATTTCTTCAATAGGGAGTGTATATCCTTCTTCTTCTCTAAAATCTCTACTAAATGCACAAAAACCACATTGTTTTATGCATACATTTGTGAAATTGATATTTCTATTAACCACATAAGTTACTGTATCTCCTACTTTTTTTCTCCGTAAATAATCTGCAACTTTGCCAACAAGTTGGAAATCAATTCCTTCTGCGTCAAATAGAACTAAAGCTTCTCTAGATGTAATATCTTTTCCAGAAATTGCTTTATTGAGAATTGCTGCAATTACGGGATCTGCATATTGTAAAATTCCATCTATGTCTTTATTTTTTAAATTCATTTCCAATAACTCTCTTTTACGTAATCTTCCTCATCCGCAATTAAAGATATTCTTTGTTTTAGGTCATTATTTACTAGCGAAATGAATTCTGGATATACTGGAAATCTGGCTTTAAATGAAAAACCTAAATCCTCACATTTTTTCTCAACATTTTGAATATTTGGCCATGAAAACTCTGGATTTACATAATCTGACGTAATGGGTGAAATTCCTCCCCAATCATTAACTCCAACGGATAAAAATTCATGATAATTTTCTGGTGACAGGTTAGGCGGAATCTGAATATTTGTATCTGGCATTATAATTCTACATAATGCAACTATTGTCTTGAAATAATTTTCTTCTGGTGTTGAATGTTGAGACATTGATGTTTTTGGTTTTGGATGAAAATTTTGTAATATGATTTCTTGAATATTTCCATATTCATCATGAATTTTCTTGATGTCTAATATTGATTGAATACATTCTTCAATATTTTCTCCAATTCCTACTAGAATTCCTGTGGTCATTGGAATTTTTAGTTCACCTGAATTTTTTAGAATATTTAATCTTGCAATTGGATCCTTACTTGGTGCATCCTGATGTGGCATTCCTGTTTCTCTCAATCTCGGACTAGAATTTTCAAGCATCAATCCCATACTAACATTAGTCTTTTGTAGCTCTTTCATTTCATTTTTAGCAAGGTTTCCTGCGTTCGTATGAGGGAAAATTCCTTCATTCAATACCATCTCTGAACAATGAATCAAATATTCTGATGTAGATGAAAATCCTTCATCTCTTAACCATTTTTTTGCTTCTGAATATTTTTGTTCAGGCCTTTCTCCTGTAACAAATAATGCTTCAGTACAATTATATTTTTTCGCCAATATTGCCAATTCTTTGACCGTCTGCTTATTCATCAATGATAATTTTGTATCATTAGGTTCGGCTTTGTATGTACAATATGAGCATGTATCTCTACACAGATTAATTATATTAAAAAATGCTTTTTTTGAAAAACTAACAGTTCTGCCTTTTTGTTTATCTCTAATTCTTGATGCTGTGTCAAATATGATTTCTTTAGGAGCACTTTCAGCTAATTCTAAAATCTCGTCTTTACTGATCTCTTTTAATTCCTCGATTTTATGGATTATTTCGAAATCAAATTGTAACTTACTCAATGTTTCAAAATTGAATACGGTCTATTTAATTTTGTAGAAATTTTATCTAGGTCTTTCCTCAAGAACCATTGTTAATTCCAACATCTCTCCATTTCTGTTTACTGATAGAACCATATCGTCTCCTATGGATTTCTCTCTTTGAAGATGGACCAATATATCTGAAATTTTCCTAACTGTCTTTCCATCAATTGCTAAAATTATGTCTCCATCCAATGCAAATTCCCTTCCATCCATCTCTTTTGTTTCGGTTACTCCTAACAATCCTGCTAATTCTGCTGGACTTTCTTCAATTACAGATACGACCAAAAATCCTTTTGAACTTTTTAACCCTCTCACTTCTGCAAGCTCTGGGTCAACATCTGTTCCCGAAATACCCATCCATGGATGTTTAAACTCTCCATTTTCGATTAGTACTGGAACTACTTTCTTTACTGTATTTGACGGAACTGCAAATCCAATTCCGGAAAATTCTCCAGTTGCTGATTGTATGGCTGTATTAATTCCTACAACTTCACCTTTCATGTTAATCAATGGCCCTCCAGAATTACCTGGATTAATTGCAGCATCTGTTTGTATTACGTCTGGAATTGAATATCCTGATTCTTGTGGAAGTAGTCTTCCAATTTGACTAACAATTCCTGATGTCATTGAACCGGATAGTCCAAATGGATTTCCAATAGCTGCAATTCTCTCACCAACTTTTAGTTTTGATGAATCTCCAATTTTGATTGGTTGCAGATATGTATTCGATGGACTAACTTTGACAACTGCAATGTCTAAATCTTGGTCTGTTCCTATAACCTCTCCGATATATGATTCTCCATCTAGAAATGTTACTGTTACTTTTTGTGCATCTCTTACGACGTGTTGATTAGTGATGACATAGCCATCTTCTGAATAAACAAACCCTGAACCCATTCCACCATCTGATTCTCCTCTCAGAACATTGACTTGTACCACGCTCTCTTCAGATTTTTCAAAAATATCTATTAATGAATAGTCGTAACTTTTTACTACTCCTATTGTTTCTCCAATTGTTTCTGCATGGTTACCATTTGTAACAATTAATTCTCCTGTACCATTATCTGTAATAGCGTTGAATGATACAAAAACTGCAAAAATTATTGCCGCTGTTGCAATTACTCCTCCAACAATAATACCATTGTTTGCCATGATGAAATTGTGTTTGTTTAAACTATAACCCTTACTAATTTTTGTTATATTTTATTACACTTTAAGATAATTTTGAGAAAATTCTTTAACGGAATATTTTCGACCTCTCCATGATACTGCAGTAGATTTGTTTGCATGTAAAATGCCTGAAAGAAAACCAAGTATTACAACAATACTTCCAATAGGTGCACATATCGAATTCACTATGTTTAGTTTTAATCCCATTCTAGTTTCCATTAAAGATGCTGAAAAAATTGTGATTGTAGAAATAATTGCAGAAATTAGCAAAGTTGTAAACGATAGGCTTGATTCAAAAGCAATAATTGAATATCCCAGTAATGGAATTGGCATAAACAAAATGAACAGTACTGCGAAGAATACGCCTATTGCTGATGAAGAGCTTTGATGATATAGTGGAACCATTAATCGTTTCAATCCGTTCCACATTTCTTTTGAACTTCTTGAATACAACGCTTCGATCAGATGTTCCCCTCTGACCATCTTTAATGCATATCCTGATTCTTTAGTTATTTTACCTAATGCCCCATCCTCAATTATTTCCTGTTTAACTTTTTCATGAGTACCAATTTCTTCATACACTTTTCGTTTAATTATAAAAAAACTACCAAAAAAATATCCTACCTTCTTCTTTGGATTATTTACATTCAGTGCGGAGTATCTTGAATGTAGAAATGTAGATAACATCGGTAAAGTTATTTTTGTAATTCTATCAATACAACGAAGTCGCGGAATAACTGTTAGCGCATCGAGATTTTCTGATTGTAGATGTGCTACCGCCAATGTAATTACATTTTTCTCAAATTTTGTATCTGCATCTGTAAATAACATGATCTCTCCTGTAGCTTTTTTGAATCCCTCCATACATGCCCAATTTTTTCCCATCCATTTTTCGGGTTTTTCTCTCGCACTCACATGAATGATTTTTGAATTATCTTTTGCAAATTTTGCGATAATTTCTGCTGTTTTATCTTCTGAGGAATCATCAATTGCGATTACTTCGAAATCTTTGTAATCTTGTAAACTTAATGTCTCTAAACACTTTGAGATAAAATCCTCTTCATTTCTTGCAGGTAAAATTACTGACACTTTTGGCGTTGTTCTACTTTTATTTTCAAATATGTCTAAAAATGGTGTTTTGGTAAATGATTGATACATAGAATGCAATAATGAAAGCCACGCCAAAAAAACTCCTACAAGTATGGCTGTAAAAATAAAATTGAAAACATCAATGAAAACATCTACCATTAATTTTCCACATCTTTTTTAATTTCTTGAAGTGCTTGTTCAGTTCCACTTTTGATATGTTTTTTTATTATTCCTGTGAACATGCCCATTTTTCCCGAAAGTTTCACATCCCAAACTGCTTCTAATTCGCATGAATTATTCATATTTTTTAACGTGAGAATTTTCTCTCCTACTATTACTCCTTTCGTAAATACTGCCTTAATCGACTCTTTTGGAATGATTGTTACTTCTTGTAAGCATTTTTGATCACGAAATGCAATTGTTATTTCTCTTGATATGTGATTACCATTACTTGAAATATTTTTAACTTCTTTCGTACCTTTCCAAAATTTTGGTTCATTATCAATATCTGATATGACGTCCCAAATTTTTTCTTGAGTTGAATTAATTATCACTGATGTCTTAATTTCTGCCATATTTTCATCCAATTACTCGAAAATATTAGGTTTATCAAATTTTAGATGCAATATACAGTCTAAAAATTTAGAAATTAATTTTAAACCGTCTGTATTTGATGCATTATGGATGATATTTCGTATGATAATTTTTCAAAATTAGATCTACGTGTAGCAAAAATTGTATCCACTGAAAAAATACCTGATAAATCACGAATAATTAAAGGTACAATCTCTTTGGGAGATGAAGAACGTGATGTAATAATTGGCGGTGCACAATTTTATGAGCCTGAAGATCTGATAGGAAAAACGGTAATTGTTGTTGCAAATTTGGAACCTAAAAAAATGGCTGGTGTTGAATCCAATGCAATGTTGTTAGCTGCTGATATTGATGATAAACCATTTTGGTTAACCGTTGATGATGATGTTCCTGCAGGAACAAAGATCAAATAGTTCTCTAATCATAAACCATTAATTCTTTTTCTTCTAAAAGTGCATGTAAATTATTCACTGAACGATAAACATCCTCCTCTTTCTTTGCACCTGTGCACACAAGTTTTCCTGAAGAAAATAATAAAATTACTGTTTTCGGATCAAGCATTCTATGAATTAATCCTGGAAATTGTTCTGGTTCATACATACTTCTTGGTAATGTTCTTGCTGCTTGTTCAAGATGAATTCGTCCACCTAAATTGATTGATGCGACAATATTTTGAATTGTCACTACTGCATTTTTTTTAACTTTAATTTTACCTTTCCTTAATTTTTCTACTACTGTTTTAACTGCATTTTTTGACATTTGTTCTGATTTTGCACCTGTGCACACCATTTTGCCTGAAGTAAAAATCAGCGTAGCTGTCTTTGGACTTTTGATTCTGAATACTAATCCTGGAAATTGATCTGGATGATATTCTACATCTGGAAATTTTTTTGTAATATCATTAAGATCCATTTTTTGGTCTACTGTAGCTGAAGCTACCACATTTTCAATACTGATGATTGGTTTTGTCTGTGGCATATCACAATGTAGAAAATATCATTAATAAAAATACTCGTGAAATTACACGTTTTCTGTCTCGATTGCATGGATATGATTAAATTACAAAATTAAAGTAATTGATTATTGGAAATTTTTGGTTACAATCTTGATGAATTTTTAGCGTGGGTTGGTGAGGATATTGACACCGTAATGATGTTGATATGGATACTACCTGTCATAATTTTTGTTTTTTATGGACAACGAATCCAACTGATAATATCATCAAATGAAATTAAAAAAGATATTGGAAAACTAGACGAATACACTACATCTACAAAAAAGGATTTTCTAAATTATGTAAAAACTAATCTTACCTACAAATCTGATCCGTCAAAAAAATTAGATAGTTTTTTTGACTATTTCACGATTATGCCTGTTGATATGGATCCTAATGGAATCATTTCAAAAATTAATCACCTAGTTCGTTCACGAGAAGATTTTATTAGATTACAAATTAATACAATGTTTTCTAATTTATCATCTGTAGAATTATCCAAACTTCAAAATTTATTAGAAATAGTTACTACTTTACAATTATTTCATAAATATACACGTCATCTATACCTCACTGCAAAAAAACAAAAAAACTTCCCGTTAATTTTACCATTACAAATGATGATTCCTTTCATTATGGAAGAGGCTGTTGCATTAAAAGATGCAATGCCTGCAATAAAAAATGGTCAGCCAATTGGTGATGGTATTGGACCAATGATAGTTGGTGAAATGATGCTGGGTACTACAAAAGAATCTGCTGCAGTTGAAACAGTTTGGTCAAAAACAATTTTTGAAGATAGGGACTTATTTTTATTAAAAGCTGAAGGTCCAAATGCAACTGTTGGCCGCCCTGGTGATGGACTTGAAAAGATAATTTCAATCAAAAAACCTGATCTAATAATTATGATTGATGCATCATTGAAACTTGAAGGTGAGGATTCTGCATCTATAGCTAAAGGATTTGGTGCAGCAATTGGTGGTATTGGAACTGAACGATTCAAAATTGAAGAAATTGCTACTAATAACCAAATTCCAATTTTAGCTCTTGTTGTAAAACAATCAATTCATGAAGCTATTACTCTGATGACTAAAGAAATTGCAGATAGTGCAAAAACTGTCAAAGATGAACTTTATGAAATGATTAGAGAAAATACTTCTTCTGGACAATCGGTTCTAGTGATTGGTGTTGGAAATACTATTGGTGTATCACAATGAGTAAATCAAAAAATATGATTTCCACATGCTATACTTCTATGGAATGTAATTCATGTAAATTCATAAAGAAAAGAAAATTCTCTGACGGTGATGTTGTTTTTTCAAGTAATGAAAGTTGTTCTGAATGCGATGGAAAAATGTTAATTACAAAAATTTTCGGCGTAATTATGGATTAGTAGTTATCATCACTCCATTCTCATTTGGAATGAATGTGTGCTCTGCTTGAGCAACTCTCTGGCCATTTCCTTCTACTAGTACTGGATATGCATGAACTGCCTTTTTTTTGATCAAAATATCCAAAATTTTCCTGGCATCCTTTTCTTCCCATTTTTCAAGTAACCATCTTAGTGCAAATGGCAACATATTGAAATTACTCCATATGTAATCTAACATCTCATCTGCTTCCTTGTCTTTAGTTTTTTTCCTTGATGCTAATCCAAAAATGTTTTTTACTTTTCCCTCATGAACAAATCCTAATCCGTCTCCTGTTGTAACAAAAGGTTCACACGCAAATGCTTGTTCACTTGGAAAATTAAAAGACCCAATTGACCAAATATTTGGCACTGATTTGCCTGCATGAATTGTATATTGTTCTAAAGAATGCCCACTTAGATTTGCAATTGGAATTAATCCTAGATCTTTGATAGTTTTTTCTATTGTTCTTCCAACATCACTTGATTTGATTCCTGTTTTCATCATTGACATTGCGTTCTTTAATGCAGACTCTGCACCTTGAACAAGTGTATCAAATTCTGGATTGTAACATACTGTTACTGCTGTATCTGCAATGTATCCGTCAATCTGTGCACCAAGATCAATTTTCACAAGATCATTATCTGTAATTGTTATCTCATCATTTGGTTCTGCTGTATAGTGTGCTGCTACTTCGTTAATACTGGTATTTACTGGGAATGCACATTTTGCTCCTCGTTTTTTGATTTCTCCTTCAACATGTTCGCAAATTTCGTATACAGTCTTTCCTATCCAATCTGTTTTTCTAACATTTTCCCTAACTTCTCCGGCAATTTTTCCTGCTTTAATATAATCATCAAGTGCCATGCGCTATCTCTAATTTACTCAGTTAAGATTCTATTGTTTAAATTGGGCAATTGTTTTTGTTCGCTGGGAGCGTGGTCTAGCTTGGTATGATTCTGCGTTTGGGACGCAGAGGTCGCGCGTTCAAATCTCGCCGCTCCCATTTTACATATTTATACAAAGAATTGTCATATTATTCGCTGAACGATGAAGAAGAGTTAGAGTATGGAAATTGAATGAAATAATCTATTATCTGAGTTTGGCATTATGTTTTTATCAATAACCTTGAATAGAAAGTTACTTGGCGCTTAAAAGAAAAGATTTTTTATTAATTATTGGAATTTTATTTTTTCTAATTGGTTTAATGGGTGTTGGTCTGCCTCCAATTTATGCAATAATTATTTCATTGGCAATTTACTTTGGAATTCGTATTTTTGTTGGTCGTAGGAAAAAAATGATTGAAGATTCTGTAGGTGAAGGAATATGTGTAAAATGCGGCTCAAAAATTGAGAATAAAAAATGTCCAATATGTGACAGAAAGAAATTTGGAAATGTATGATTTCTACGTTCAGTTTATACCAATTCACGCCTAATCTTTTGTAATGTACTCAAAAAGATATAAGACTTTGACAAACGGATCAACTTTTTCTCAATTTGATTCTATTATTGCTAAAAAATGGAATAAGAATAGTAAATGCATTTGAAAAATCCTTTATTATTTGGCCTAATGGCGATTTTATTACTAGGTGGTACTATAACCCCTGGACTTTCACAAAGTTCTTTTGATTCAGAAATTGTAATTAATGAAGTTGAAACAAACCCTGCTGGTTCAGACAATTCGGAGTTTGTGGAACTTTACAATCCTACCGCAAAAGAAATTGATGTGGGTGGATGGTCAATAGTTCCTTCGGCTACTTGGAAGACATATGAAATTCCTAAAAATACAATCATTGAACCAAACTCATTTCAAGCTTTCACATATGTGAATTTTTGGTTAAAAGATTTTGGTGAAACTATTACACTTCGTGATGCAACTGGAAATCTAATTGATGAAACTCATCTAATCAAAGATTTAGAAGATAATAGCAATTCATGGCAAAGAACTATTGATGGATTAGATACAAACTCTGCTTCTGATTGGGAATTGAAAAGAATGACTCCAAAATCATCTAATGGAAAATTTATTGATACTGAAGATAAAATATTCTCTTTATTTACAACTCTTGGAAATACTGAATATGCATTTAATGAAACTGTAATCATCTCTGGAACCATATCTGAAAAATTATTCACCACCCTGTCTGTACCTGAAATAATTAAGATCAATATTCAAGGTCCAAATTATTATAAAAATTTGGCACTATTTCCTGATCGTGATTTAAGTTTCTCCGCAACGCTAAATTTACAAAAAGTCTTAGGATTTAACTCAGGGGATTATGCAGTAAAAATTTCTTATGGTGAATATTCTTCTGATCTAAATTTTAGTGTAAATGCTGAAAATGATTCATCTGTTTCTGAATCTACAAAAGATAATTTGGAAATTTCTACTGATAAAGAATCTTACATTCCTGGTGAAACTGTAATATTGTCTGCAGACACTAACTCTGAAATACAATATGGTGGGCTAGATTACACTGTAACCAATCCAAATCAGGAAGTTATTTTTGAAGGAACAATTTTTCCAAATGAACGATTTTCAAAAGTATTCCAACAGGGTGCGGGAGAACTTTATGCATTTTCAACTCAGTTATTCATGGGACTCATAGATCCTGTTTATGGCACATATCAAATTGACGGTATTTACAAATCCCAAAATCCTCGTTACTATTCATCTGAAGATGTACTAACTACAAGTGCTAGTTTTGTCCTAACTGAGGATGTAAAAGAAAACGTAGCAATCTCATTATCTACTGATAAGGAAATCTATTCGGTTGGAGATATCATAAAAGTTACTGGTAGGAGTAATGATGTTTTTGTTGAAACCCTAAATCTTGAAGTTCTACAAACTGGTGTTTTGACAAAAAACACTGATGATGTTAAGGGTCAATATATCCGACCTGATGTTTTCACTCTAAATGAAAGCATACGTTTGAATGGTGATGGTACTTTTTCCTTTGAATTTGGACTTGTAGAACAAGTCAATGATTCTGATGATTATACACACGTGTACGGTGATTATAGAGTAAAAGTCTCAGAATATTTTGGTGATGCTTACGTATACTTCAAAGTAGTTGAAAATCCTGAATCTTTTGTTGACATTAGAACTCCACTTGGATTCACTAGTGATAAGTCTGAATATGTTCTAGGAACTGCTATTACTTTATCTGGAAAAGTTGCTAATTGGGAATCCACTGGAAATCAATCACTTCAATATGTTGAAGTTACTTTCCTTGATCCAAATGGTAAAACTATGATGTCAACAACCTGTGACAAGAGGTCGCAAATGAAACTGTCGTGCAATGAAGTAACTACCCCAACTCAAAAACTAACTGTAAGAGCAAATCCTGATGCTGTAGGAGGTTATTCTATGAGTCTTGTCCTATTTCCATTAGAATTTGATTATGGCACATACACCGCAATTGTAACTCACCCATCCACAAAAATCACCGAATCAATTCAATTTGAAATAAAATCTGCCCAGTCTGAAACTATTGTTGAAACTGAAACTCAGGAACCACTCACAATGAATATTTGTAAAAGCAATCGTGGAGATGTTAGTGAAATTTTAAAAGATTTGAAAAGTATAGGTCGAGGTGAAATTCCACCTTCCATGGAATCCGTGGTGTGTGGTGAAAATTTGAAATTTAATGTTGGTGATAAATTAGTTGTAACTGGAAAAGTTGTACAAAAAACTGGTGTTAACTTGGACCAATCTTCTACAAGAACTAGCGCACAAACACAAGAAGGTTCCTCATATTCTACTAATTACGCTCAAGCAATGATGAATTATGTTGAAGTTTCAATACCTTATCCTAGATCTATGACCGTTTCTGGTCAAGCATCTGTACAAACTATACCTGATGCTGATGAAAATTATACTGGTGGTGGTGGTTCAGGCGAAGGTGGTGCCTATTACAAAGATGAAGATGGAAATGTAATTCGTGGGGATGAAGATAAAAGTCAAACTTCAACTGATCGTCAAACAGGATATGATGGCACTATCCTAATGAAAAATCAAAAACTTCTTCTCACTGACATGAGTTACAAAGCATATCCTGATGCTGATGGAAATTATGCAACAGTCTTTGAATTACGGGCTGGTGTTTTCAAAGATGGCATTTATGCAGTAAAAGCAGACTATTTCGGTTATCATGAGGAAACATCAGTTAAAGTAACTGACTCTTCACTAAAGGGTGGATTATCACCTTCAATTTCAGTAAACTTGGAAAAAGATGAATTTGTATCTGGTGATACAGTTCGTATATCTGGAAAAATAAATAATATCTATTATTATGATAGTGTATCTGTAAGAATTGATACTCCTGATGTTTCACAGATTAATTGTTTTGATGGACAACAATGTGGATTTGGAAATTCTGAAAAGAAAATACGTGTTCAAGAAGGTGTTAACGGACCTGGATTTTTCTGGAACTATAAATTACCTTCAGACTCTGTTTTAGGGTTATACACAATAGTTGTTGATACTCATTTCGGTGAATTTGAAAAGCAATTCTTTGTAGTAGATGAATCTGAAGTAATTGGAACTCCTACTCCTGAAGCAACCACAACTATATCAAAGAAAATTATTGAAAAATTCAATAGAATCGCTGATGATAAAATTCCAATTATCTTAACTGAAAAATCTACTGATGATTCAACTCTTGAACCTCGTGTAATCCAAGGTTCATTGTTTACATCTGCTAGAGGTGAAGAATCTGATGTAAATCTTAGAATTACTACTTCAAACGGTCAATGTGTAATTGGACAGAGTTCTGATTGTTTAGTAACTGAATCAACTAGAAAACCAGGTGAGATATATTCAATTGTCACAATTGATGATGTTAACTATAAGATCCGATATAGTGGAGATGATGTACGATTAGAAAAATTTTCAATTGTACCTGAAGATTCTAATTCAAAAATTGATATTGATAACTGGAATGTAGAAATCTTGAAAGATGAACAACCATCTAGATTCTATTACAAAGTATCATACGTTGCATTAGAGTAAAACACAAAACCTTCTATAAAATTATCATAATATGAAAATTAATCTTTTAATGTTCTATCAGGATGATCCAAAAAAATGCACGGCTGCAAAATTATTAAAATTTGGATTGGCAAGAAAAATTACAAAATCTCAATCAAAAACAGTTCTCTTACACCCATATGCAGAAAAAACATTACTAAATAATGAAAAATCTCTTTTCACGTCCATAACTGGAATTGATTGTTCATGGGCTTTAGCAGAAGAGGTTTTTCAAAAAGACTTTCTAGGTGTATCCCGAAAATTACCACCTCTCTTAGCTGGCAATCCTGTAAATTATTCAAAAATTAATAAATTGACTACTGTTGAGGCGATAGCAGGTGCTGCTTTCATTTTAGGTGATGAGGAATTGTCACAAAAACTACTTGAGAAGTTCAATTGGGGTCATACGTTTTTAGAATTAAATGAAAATCTCTTACATGATTATCAAAAAGTAAAATCTGAAGATAAGGTAAATGAGATCATACGTGAATATGGCTATGAATATAATTAAGTAAAAAACACTTACTCAAATGGATAAAACCTCAAAATTGTTTGATGTATGGGCAAACACCGGTCGTTCTGAAGAAATGGAAAAAGGTCATGGCACTACAGTAAATCAATTTTTAGATAAATTATCTTTGAAAGGAAATTTTAGGTTTCTTGATATTGGTTGTGGTAATGGTTGGGTGGTACGAAAAATGTCTGAAAAATCTTCTTGCATCAAAGCAATTGGGATTGATAAAAGCAAAATGATGATTAAAAATGCAAAATCTAAAACCTCATCAGAAAACGAAAGTTATTTTGTCACTGAACTTGAATCGTGGAATACAAAAGAAAAATTTGATATAATTTTTTCAATGGAATCGTTATATTATTCTGTACCCATGGAGCCTGCATTAGAAAAGGTATTCAAATTACTCAAAAAGGGTGGCACATTTTACTGTGGAACTGATTTTTACCGCGATAACACTTTGACCACTAGATGGGTAAAAGACATGGATATTCCAATGGATTTACGTTCTGAGAAAGAATGGATGCAAATGTTTAGAGAAGTTGGATTTACAACCCGTTCAAAACATGTTACAGATTCCAAAAATAAATCAAAATGGAAACGTGAATTTGGAACCCTATTTGTTATTGGCAGAAAGCCCTGATTTTCTAATTACTAAAACTGCAATAATACTAAAAATAGGAATAATCATTAATACATACCAATAATTCACTTCTGATTCTTTTATCTCACTAATCACATCTACCTTTGGAATTTCTTTATCTTTTGAAATTATTATAAAACTTTTTGAGTATTCATATGGTTTCAAAACATTCTCTGATGCTGCAAAAACTTTGAATGTATGTACTCCTTCAGTTATCTCTGAATTTTCATCTAAATTGATACTTGTCTTGTCATTTACTGTCTTTTTAATTCCATTTAGAATAATTTTACCTTCTGAATTTATTATAAAGTAATGAATTTCTGATGAGTTTTCTGTTGATACAAGAATTTCTTCATTTGAGCCTGCAACATATGGCTGTTCAAACTCAATTGAGTTGATTGATGGAAATTTAACCTCTTCAAACTCCTTCCATTTTCCTTGTTCAAAAACATAATTCCCATAATCAAATGATTTTATAACTATCGTCCTTGAATCTGGTGAATATCTATCTAGATAAAATGGACCATTACTAATCACTGCATGATTATTTTCATCTATCCATTCTTGACTTGAATTATATCTGATATTTTGAAATCCATTTTGTGAATTGAATTGTACTAGTGCATTTGGTATGTGTTCATTTTCGTCAAAAGTGTTCAATTGCATTTTCACTTGATTAGCGTCATTTGGAATTATCAATGAAAGCCAATTGATATTTTTTGTAATTGATTCTGTACGTGAAAAGGAGCTTTTTCCATCCACTACAATTTGTTCCATTGATGCCATAATCTCCCATGGCATACTGCTCCAAACACTTCCCCATGATGCGATCTCTCCTGAGTCAAAATGCCAAAAATCAGTATATACCTCAATTGTATTCTCATCAATTACGCGAATTCCCTTCAGCGTATTCAAAACCTGAGATGCTTGTGGTGAAAAATCAGCATCATATGTTTTATCATTTTCTGTCCTTTCTGAACCCCATTCTGACAGGAAATATACTGAATAGATTATATCATTCATGTTCATCTCTTCCCCATGATGCCATTGATTAAATTTCAAATCATATGTAATCTTACTTTTTGCAGAAACTTCCTTTCCTACTTTATCCCATTTTTCTGAATCAGGATTCCATTTTATGGCATCCTTTGGAACCTCTACTGATGAGTTAATTCCATTTGTTTCTACATTCCATGAACTTCGAATTGGAATCATCTCTCCTGAAAATGGATGTCCTGTTAAAATTGGGTCTGTAATTGAGAGCCAAATTTGATTACTGTACGTGTCTCCTAATCCTCCAATAGGATTCCATGCTGCTTGATAAATCTGCTTTACACCTACATCCAATGTTCCTGAATCAGTTCTAACATTAATCGGTGTAAATCTACTTGGAACTCCAGCTCCTAATGCATTGATTATTCCATCTACCTTTTGGTTTGCTACATATTGATCAATTTTACTTGCAAGAAATATTCGAACCGATTCGTTTACACCTTCCTTCATTGCTTCTTTGATTATGCTAGTTCTTTCATCTTTATCATTAAACTCTCCAGAGTAAATCCTCTGAGTTAATTCATCTAATTTTTCATTTTCATAATTCCAGTTTGATGGGTTATTGTTTCCGGGCATACTTGAAAACCATGGAGAATACATCTGGGCAAGTGTCACCGAATCATATCTTGTAAAACCTGAACTACCCCATCCTTCTGTGTATAAACTCCATTTCTGTTCCGCAGGATTCGAACCATAAACCATAACATATGCTTTATTCAAATCTCCAAATTCTTTATTCACCTTAAATCCAATTTCTTCTAACTCTGATGACAAAATCTCCCCTATTGCTTTCCTTACCGGATCATCACTTCTGATAAAAAATGTAATCTCTATTGGTTCATTCTCATAATTCCATACTCCATTAATTTTTTCTGCACCTCGTACAGTCAATTCATCAGTAATTACTTTCTCTGCAAATGATGGATTGTATCTAAATTGAAAAGTCTCAATCACATCTAAAACTCTCAAATATTCTGCAGAAAAACTTCCATAATTTGAAAACATTGGTGTTCCAAATCCACCCAGTAATTCATTTACAATCAAATCTCTATCCACCAGAAAATTTATGGCATACCTTATCTCTCGAATTGAAAATGGATTGAATGGACCTTCATCTGTCGGATTTAATAAAATACTGTAGTATCCTCCAGTTGATTCAAACACCTTCAACTTGTCTCTAGATTCAGAATCTTCTATTCTGTCTGAAGAAATTCTATAATAATACATATCCAGATTTCCATTTTTGACCTCTTCTAACGCCGTATTTTCATCAAGATATTGTATGAACTTTATTTCATCTACATACGTTCCTTTTTGAGCAAATGCTGGTGGAATTATTGATATTAAACAAATAATGAGAATTATTTTAAAAAATTTCAACTGTTTCAACTAATGCTTCACCTTGGATAAATTTTAGCATTTTAATACAATTGTAATTCAAATGAATTATACATGAATCCAAAACAGGTTGTAAAGGGAATCAACGGTATACTTGAAGGTGGAGTGAGCGTTACTGATTTTTCAATTGTTACGGAATTGGATGAAATCAGCGCAAAAGAATTATTGTATACACTAGTCCAAAATGGGATTGGCACTTGGAATGATGATCTAGTAGATTTTGATATTCCGAATGATAGACTTCAAACAGCATTATTTGCCATCAAACTTGGCGCAGATGTAGAATATGTATCTGAATATCTCACTTGGCAGGATTTTGAATCTATCACTGGATTGATTCTTGAAAAAAAGGATTTTGATATAACAAAAAATCTCATTTTAACAAAACCTAGAATGGAAATTGATGTCGTTGGGACAAAAATGGACATTGCACTATTGATAGATTGCAAACATTGGAAAACTATGAGCAAATCTGCATTAGATGAGATTGTAAAAAAACAGGTTGAACGTGTAAAAAGATATGTCACTGATGAAAATATGTCTGCACTTCCTGTCATTGTAACACTTCATCAAGAAGAAGTTCAATTTATTGAGAATGTACCAATCGTACCTATAATGAAATTATCATCATTTCTAGATGAATTTGTAGGAAATTTAGATTCTCTTGCGTCTATAGAAAAATAGCAGCCAAGAATAATCCTGCATCTGCTATTAGACAATATTTTGTAATATTCATTGTCTTATCCATGATCTTTGAATATTCTGAAAATATTGTTGGTCCCATGACCTTTACATTTGTTTGATGTTCTAATACCTCAAATGATCCTTCCTTGATTTTAGATTCTGCTTTTTGTGCTAAATCAAAATACCAGTTTGATAATTCTGGTGGTTTTGATAATACTCCTAACTGATGATACCCATTTCTATTTCTTGCACCGCTTGCTGTATAGTGTGTATCTGATGTGCAAATCTCAATTAACTCTGATCCATTATCTGCAAAATGTTTCACGATGGTTTCTCTTACTCCATTTTCCATGTTGTTGGCATCTGCCCACCCCAAAAAGTATTTTTTATTGTTTATCTCTAAGCACAAAACTGCAATTCCTCCTCCTGCAATATCATTTTCAGTTAATTCCATATTTTCTGAATTAGCAAAACCAAACTTGAACGGGTGACTCTGTTTAGTCTTCAATGTGTCGAGTGTAGATTTTGCAGCCAAAAGCAAATCTTCAGAATCTTCTTTTGAAATATCCTTCCCCATTGCATTATGAGTGTCCACAATCATAACTTGCTCAAAATTTCTATTTTTTGCAAACTGTTCAATCTCACTTCTAACGTTTGGTGGTAAATCTTCCATTCCGTGAGGTGATAATGACAAAAATAACAATGCAGTTCTGTCAAACAGTAATCCTCCTGCCCTTGCCTTGTTTATTGTGACTGCTACTGGCTCTGTACACACTGCCCCTCCTTGCTGTACCTTGCTCTCTTGTAAGCTGTTCAAATAATTTTGAACCTCTTTTTGTGTAGGTAAATTTAGATCATGATTTGAAATACTATGCATGACCATTGCAGCTGAATCCATTTTCTTGTAAATCAAATCTGTAATGTTACTTCCGCCTATAGGATGAAATGGACCTGGATGGATATCTGGTAATACCATTCTGAAATCATCTTCTTTATCTGATGATTCAAATCTTAATTGTGATGTAGATACAGTTGATTCTGTTGCACTTTGTTCAATAATTTTCTCTAATGGATCTGGGTCTTTTCTAGACATTGATGTAACATAAGCTTGAATCAATTCATGAGTACTTTTCAATCCTGGTCGTCCTGCCTTGTCAGTAAGATACGCCCATGCTGTTGCTAATCCTAAAAATATTACTCCAAAAAATAATGCAATTGGGTTTGTAAGTGAACTTACCCACATCTCTGGTGGTATCAAAACCAAATACATTGCTAGAGGTTGAATAAATGCAACTGCCCATGCCTTCTTTAAACTTGCTCCGAGAATTGTTGTGAAAATTCCAATTCTAAAGCTTGCAAACACAATCATTCCCATTGTAACGTAAAACAAATCTAATCCATCTTTTTCAAACAGCCCCATTGCGCCAAATCCTATCAATGTACTAACAAAGAATAATCCATTTCCAAATAATGAAACGTGTAATGATTTTGAATATTCTTTATGTTTTGAAAACAATATGTCTAAAAATTGTGTTCCAACTAATGCTCCTATTACTGCTATTGTTGGAAATAGTAAATCCGTTGATCCCAAATACGTTGCAGCGGTAAATGCCCCAATTAATCCGGCAATTACAATTGATATTGCTAGTGAAATATAATGTGATGATGGGTTAATCAGTGATAATGAATATTTGTCGTGTATTTTACTAACGTCATCTTTTTCGGGCATTTTTCAATCAGGGAATTAACATAATGTCTAATAACCATGATACTACAATTAGACTAATTGGAATTACAACTACAATTTTTGGGCTTACTTTAACACCTTTTGTTTCATCCTCAAAAAATCTTAAAAGACCTGCACCTGATGCTGGTAGAGGCTGAGCTTTTTTATCTGCCATAACTCAAACCAAGAAATTACGAATAAAAAGTTTTTGTCTACTTTTTCAACTTGGATATTGTATCAATCAGTAAATTGATCGATTTTAGTATAATTTGCTGTTTTTCCGGATCTTCTTCTTTTGATAATTTATCCGTCATATTGTGCAATTCCTCCTCCAATTTCTTTACCGGCGATTCATTTTGAGGTTGATTATTATTTTTTTCAATTTCTTTATCTGGTGATTTTCCACAACTAACACACAATGCATCTCCATTTTTCATCACTCTGACTCCTTTACAGTATGGACATGGTTCACTAAGTAATGTGGCTCCATTAAGCAGCATTTCTATTGCCTTTTTTTTGATATCCTCAGACATATTCTTGTTTATTATACAACCTAAAAAAATTGTATTTGTTCTACTAAGGCTTAATAATATGATAATTCAAAGCTTTTCGAACTAATGGCGGTAATCTGTAATACTTGTGGTCTTCCTGATGATTTATGCGCTTGTGGTGATTTAGACAAAGATAGTTCTCAAATAATTATTCGTTTAGAGACTAGACGATTCAAGAAAAAAGGAACAATGATTGAAGGCTTAGATCCTAAAATTAACAATTTGGAAAGTGTCGCAAAAGAGCTAAAAGGAAAATATGCTTGTGGCGGAACTGCAAAAGATGGTTACATATTTTTACAAGGTGACCATCGAGATACAATTAAAGAAGCACTTGTTAAATTAGGTTTTTCTGAAGAAAAGATAGAACTTCATTAGAACTATCGTGTCTCTCTTAGAAAATGTTTTACAAGGTTTTGGAATACCTTTTTCTGCATTAATGTCTGTAATTTTTGGTTTGATGATTGTATCATTTCCATTAGGTGCATATGCAATTTTTAACTCAGATATTGGAGATGACATAGATTATACTTTCCCTCTAGAAAAATTTGATATTTTTATTGCTGGTGTAAATATACAAGTTCCGTTAGAATATCAAATTGGGGATTTATTTATAATTTTTTGGTCTATTTTTATAATTTTATTTGTAATTTCATTTTTAGGTCCTAAAAAAAATTTCATAAAAATAATTGGAAATATTTTATCAAATGAAAAAATTTCATTTTCTGAAAATTATATGCTTAATATTATTAAATGGTTTTCAATACTTGTTTTAGTCTCTGCTGTGATAACGATAGTTCAAGAAAGTTTTGGAATTATAACTGAACCACCTGACACTGAAAATAATCTAATTCTATTTTTACAAATATCATTAGCTCCTATCACAGAAGAAATTGGATTTCGGTTAATACTCATTGGAATTCCATTATTTTTAATTTATTCACATAAATCATCCATAAAATTTTTTATAAAATCACTTTGGACTCCATATTCAACTTTACATATTTACGATAGCAAAAAGGCAGTTACAATAATTATACTCGTTGGAATATTTTTCGGTGTGGCACATGTGATCTCGGGTGAACCTTGGACAACTGGAAAAATTCTTCAAGCATCGATTGGTGGAATAATTATTGGTTGGGTTTATTTTAGATATGGATTAGCCGCTGCAATAATTTTACACTGGGCAACTAATTATTTTATTTACTCATACTTGTTTTTGATATCTGAAATTAATGGGGTTTCGATACAAAATGCATCTGCTCATTCCATGATTGGAACATTTGAAATTATTTTAATTATCTCTGGAATTATTTCTATAATCATGCTATTCCTAAACTACAAAAAATCAATTAATTCTTCTATAATTCAAGAGTAATTCATCTTTCAATAATTTTTCTAATTTTATCACAAAACTCTGGTTTAATGTTCTTTTTTAGAACAAATTCCAAATCTTTTGTATTGTCGATATCTAACATTAGTCTGTATATCAAACCAATTGTAATTTTTATGTCATCATTTTTTGCAGATTCTATCTGAAAACTATAACTTCCCTCGTCATATCTTGGTGTCATGGAATTGATTGGTGTTCTAACAAGTGCATTAGTTCCATCAAAATGTCTTGATGGAACTATTACTACTGATTTATGTGATGAAATTTTCAATAATTTTTCTAGATCTTCTGAATAGAAAAATGGAACATCTAACGGTAAAACAATTGAATGTGTGAATTCATTATCTGTAAGATATTTTTCTGCTAGTTTTACAGCATCATTCACACTAGTCTCATATGTGTCTTGAATTTTTTGACAATCATATTTTTTTATAATATCTGAAACTTGTTCTTCATTTGTAACAACGATTGTTTTATTAATTAACTTTGTTTCGCATATTGTTTTTATGACTTCTTCTAATAACAATCTGCACAAGTCTATTGTTTTTTCTTCAGATAAGTGTAATCTTGTTTTAGATTTTTGAAATGTCTTAACAGGAATTATTACTGATGTTTTCAACTATAATTTCAATTGTTTTAAAATGAATCCTGCAAGTGCTTCTTCAGCTATTTTATTTTGCATTTTGATTTTTGTATCTAGTACACGTATATCTAAGCCTTCAATTTTTGGTGCAAGTGCTTTATCTTTTGTATCTATGATCATTTTTGAACATACATCTGCATAAAATTGTGCTAATCCAAATACTGAAACTTCAATTCCTGCAGCCTCCATGTATTTGTCTGCAGGTCCGCTAAATGATTTATTTCCAATTAATGGTGAAACGGCAACCACTTTCTTTTTATTTTTAGTTAACTCTTTTCTAACTCCTTTTATTCCCATCATAGGTCCAATACTTGTCAATGGATTTCCTGGTGCAATAACTACCAATTCTGCATCTTGAATTGCTGCTATGGCATCTGGATTTGGTCTTGCTTTGTCTGCACCAACGTCCTGAATTCCTTCGATTGTTCCTCTGCCTCTATGTTTGACCCAAAATTCTTGCAGATGCAAGTCTTCCCCATTTGCTGTAATTCTTGTTTCAACTGTATTGTCTGTAATTGGAATAACTTTAGATTCAACTGCAAATTTTTCACACATCCATTGTGTAATGTCTGAAAGATTTTTTCCATTCTTTAACATGTTTGTTCTAATAAGATGTGTTGCAGCATCTCTATCTCCAACTCTAAACCATGTTTCTTCTCCAAAAACTTCCATTTGTCTTAGAAAATTATTAGTGTCTTTTTTTACGCCCCAACCTTTTTCTTCATCCAAAATCCCTGATAATCCGTAAACTATTGTGTCAATATCTGGACAAACATACATTCCATAAAGCCAGTAATTATCTCCTACATTGCTAATTACTGTAACTTCTTGATCATGAGCTGCAAATCCTCTGACCATCTTGATTGATCCTGTGCCGCCAGCTAATATCGTTATCATAAATTATTGTACCGAAAGTCTCAAAACACTGACTACATATTACTTCTTCCAAATGATCGCAAAAAACAATCCTCGAAGTTAGATTTATTATTAAGAGTAAAAAAATCGCTACGTGTCTCGTGCAGGATTTATCATAGCATCACTCGCTGTAATTATGATTGCGTCGACTGTTGCTCCTGCTTTTGCAGCACAAATGGAGTTTAGAACTTGGGTTGACCCTAATGCTTCTGATGAAGTAGAGATAAAATTCCAAAGAACTGTGATTATCAATTATGATGAGGGTGGAATGCTTGCTGATGAACTTAGAGGTCAAAAATTTGCTAAAACTTTCAGTGCTGACTCTAGTAACCCTGGCGTCAATGAATTACGTGATAGAATTAACTATCAATTTTCACAATCAGGAAGTGCTGCTGCTGTAACTGATGTAAAAATTGAGTATGATACTAAATTCACTGGTCGTGGATTAAACACCTCTATTGATTATAAAATTATTTTAACATTGACTATTACAAATCATGTTCTTCGTGAAGCATCTGCTGGAAACTCTGGAATTGTCGATATGAACTGGAGAGGTGTAATGGTTCCAGGTGAAGTAACTATAAACTCTAAAGGAATGGATACTGAAATTAACTTACCAATATCCTTTATCGCTGACGTTGCACCCGGATTATACACTTCAATCTTGGGAAGTGAGGCTGAAACATTATTGAATTCTCCAATTATGGATGCTAGTGGAATTAAAAATCAACCATTAGGTAACTGGCACTTTTTGTTTGATCCAACTGGCATTAATGTAGATGCAGCACAATTTGGATTATCTGACGAATTGGCAGGAACTGTTTGGTCATCATATACCATGGGTGAGAGTAGCTTTAGAGAAGGTATACAAACAGAAAAAGAACACGAAGCAATATTTACAACTGACAAAACTTATGATTTGAGAACTATTGAATCTGCAGATGCAGCAAATATCTTCTTTGCAGGATTTGCAAACGTTGACACATTAGATCGTACAGAGGTTGTCGGTGTTTATCCGGAAGCACCTGAAGGATATGCAACTACATCAACTGGTGAATTCCCTGTTATGATTATTTATGGAATGGCTGGATTTGCAGGCATTGCCGGAATTGCAATCTTCCTTGTCAGTGAAAAGAAACGTAAAAAAGATGCAGCCGCAGGAAATGTCCAAACTGGTATTGATCCTTCACACTTAGTTGGTGCTGATACAAGTACTGGCTCTGGTGGTTACAAAACTAACAGAGGTGAAGCACATCTAAAGTCTGATGATTATACACAGACTAGAAGTGTATATGAAAATTCACAAGTTGAAGAGACAAAAACTGAAGAGACAAAAACTGAAGAACCAACTAGTAAACCTGGTGCCATGCCAAAAGGCTGGAAACCAGAGTAATAGTGCGTGCTGGCCGTAACCCTCTTTCTGTTTTACACATTATTCCGCTTTGCAGCCTACCTGAACCAGATGCAGAATTCTATAGTTCTGTTTGGCTTTGCTCCTTGTGGGTCAGATTTCTCATTCTCTTACCTCGGAAACCTCAGATTTCGTCCTCATCGTACACTCCAAGAGAGATTTTTTTCTGCTCTGTTGCCAACCATCTCTGATTGCCCATCTCCGGACCACAATTTCTGCAAGGAGAGAGGAGTTTCCTCTGTCGTAACAGCACTGTGCACCAGCTCGCACTTGTAATTTTTCTAAAAACTAATCAGTTATTTCAAGATATCTGAAAAATTAGGCACTAAAGTAATCGTCATCATACCTTTGATTTTGAGATTTTGCTTTCATGGAGTAAATCTTTTGCATGATATTGACATAAATTTGATAAATGAATTTCACTTGAATTATTTTAGGCATAATGAAATTTGCAAAAGATCTTGCATGTACTTCTGAGAATCTGTGATTTCGAACTACTATCGCTGATTTTCCACTTTTGTCTAAAATACTCAGTGTCTTTGGACTAAATGCCGTATCAGTTTGATTACCTGCACCTAATATCAACAATGCATTATTTTCTTTTTTGAAATTATCTAATAATTCTGTTATGATGTTTGAATCTGAATAAACTTTCTCAAACTGTATTTTTGGCAAATCTAATTCAAACATCTTTTCATTAATTCGATTTACAATTTGTGTTTCTTCTTTTTGATCTTCGATAACTCCTCTAATTACACGAATTTTTGATTCTTCCATTTTCTGAAATGAGTTGGCAATTTCTAATCCTAGATCACTATGTCTTCCTTTATCATATGCTACAATAATATTTTTCATATCTTCATCAAATGTTTTTCTTACTCTGACTCCAATAATATCACAAGTTGTAAGTGAAAGTAATTTTCTATTATTCTTCAAAAAATCAAAGTCAATCAACAATGTATTGATATCTTGTTCTTCGGTAGTCTGTAAAATTGCTTCTGTTGGGTCATGTGCTAATCTTACTAAGTATCTATTTCTTAATGACCCTGTAATTTCTCTTTTGAATTCTTCTATAGCTTTTAATCCCTTATCCCCAAATCCATGTGTTAATGATAATGGTGTTTGTCGTGGGACATTCACTACATCTAAAATTGTAACTTCTCCTTCCTTGTCTTTTGCAATAGAATTTGCCATCTTATACATTTTTGCTGCAGAGCGTTTATCAAAAACCATCAACACTCTGTATTTTTTTCGTAACTTTGGTCCTTGTGTAAAAACTAGTGGTGCGTTATGTTCTAATTCTTTTTTTGACGTATAAAATTTGTAAATTACAAAACCAATTGCTATCCAAATAATGGCTATTAGCCAACTCTCTGGGTGTGTAAATAATAGATAAATTGAAAGTCCCATAGCTGTGATTATTCCTATTATTGGAATTAATGGAAAAAGTGGAGTTTTGAATCCATAATCTACTGTTGACGCATATAGTCTTCTAATCGTAATTGATGCTAAATTCACCTGTGTGAACAAAAATAGGAACATCACACTTGCTGCAAATGCAATTGCTGTCAAATCCATGGATAACGCAAGAATCAACATGATTATCCCTGAAACAATTGTTGCTACAAATGGTGTACGATATTTTGGATGAATTTTACTAAATACAAATGGTAGATTATACTGTGTTCCCATCGCAAAACTTACTCGACTTGCTGCAAATGTGGTGGCGTTTAATGCAGAAAGTGTAGAAACTAAACCGCCTGCTAATACAATTAATGCGCCAAATGGAAGAAATTGATCTGCTGCTTCTATTATCCCTAATTCTCCAAAACTTCCAATAAATTCCCATGCGGGCATTCCTATGACTGATTCATTCAGTCCTCCTATGAATACAAATGTAAACAAAATGTAAACTGAAACAACAATTCCAAGTGAAATTAAAATTGCACGAGGAATGTTTCTTCTAGGATTTTTTATCTCATCTCCTGCCTGTGAAATTATCTCATAACCTTCAAAAGCAATGAATGTTAATCCCATTGCTAACGCTAATCCTGCTACGCCACTGGGAAGGAAATCTCTATAATTGTCTGACCAATTTGGATTTGCAAACATCATTGCACCAATTGCTGCAGCAATCAGTATTCCAATAATTGCTAATTGTGTAAATGTGATTGCATTGCCAACCTTTCCTGTATCTGATGACCCTCTAACATTAACAAATGTAAAAATAATTATTGCAATTACAGCAAAAATTTTATCTACCGGAATCCCTATGTCCTCTCCAATAACTCCTGACGTTGTCAATAGATGCGCAAAAAATGAACCAAATGCAACTGCATAGAGAGAACCTGCAATTGTATGTCCAAACCATGCCATCCACCCACTAAGATATGCGTTAGGTCTTGGCAATCCTTCCCTCACCCATTTGTAACCTCCTCCTGTTGCAGGAAATGCAGATCCTAATTCTGCATATGTTAATGCTGTAAACACCGTAATTACACCATTAAGCAAAAATGCAATCATTAGTGCAGCTCCAGCTTGAGCCATACCTGGTCCTACTAGGACAAAAATGGCTCCACCAATCATGGATGCTACTCCAATCATAACTGAATCTTTTAGGGATAAACTACGTACTAGACCTGATTCTGATTTTTCAAATGTCATACAATTTTCGAGAAAATCTAGATGAATAAAGCCTTGCCTCGTATTTGATTGTAAATTACGTACCTTTGACCATATTGAATAATTGCCTTACCATCATCTTTGGATGGTGCGTAGCAAGCTTTACCATTTTTGCCACTCCAAAATCTGCACGAATGAAATCTAAAAACTCATCTGCCGTTAATTCATTAATTATGTCTAATTCCTTATCCCACTCGTCATCTGATAACCCCACCCATCTATTTTGAACTTTAACTGCGGAATTAATTTTTGATTCTATTGCCTTTTTCCATTCTTTTTCATATGGAATTAATGATGATTCTGATGTGTCGTTATTTTTTACTGCATTTGCAGCAACCTTGCCTGCAACTTCTCCAAATCTAATTGCATATCTTATTCCTTCTAAAACAAGAGGATTTGCTTGTCCGGCTGAATCTCCAACTAGAATTAAATTATCATAAACTGTTTTTCTCGACAATCCCTCATTTGGTATTAATCCGTAATGAAACTCTATTTTTTCAATATTTCCCAAATCTTTGATAGGACCAATTTTTTTATCAATTAATTCATTTAATCTAACTGTCGGATCTACATCTGAATCTGGTTTTCCAACTCCCACTCCAATTCTTGCAGTATTTTTTGATGTTGGAAAAATCCATGCATATCCTGCAGGTGAATACTCTTGTCCTACCATTAACCACCAATTATCATGTTCTAATTTCTCTGTCTTTACTTCAAACTCTGCTCCTGCTCCAAACTTTTTCCATTGTGTTACGTATCCTAATTCTTTAGCAACAATTGATGTGAATCCGCTTGCATCAATTACGACTTTAGCGTTAAATTGAATAAGTTTACCTTGTGATTTTGCAACAACTCCTACGCATTTACCTGCTGAATTCTTTAAAACCTCTGAAACATTTGTACCTGTAAATAATTCACTACCTGATGATTTTGATCTTGTTGCTAAGAATCTGTATGTTTTTCTAACATCCAATACTGCTGCTTTAGCGACATTATCTGTAATTGTAACATAATTTTTTGGTGAACAAAAAGAAAATTTCTTTATTGGATTGTAGCACTCTTTAGGAATTCCAAATTCATTAATATCTGAAATCCATGTTACGCCACTTGTTCTAACAGTTTCTGCAATTTCTTTTTCTTTTTCAATTAATGCAACTGTACAACCATTCTTTGCAGCCATATGTGCTGCAGATGAACCTGCAGGACCTCCGCCAACTACCACTATATCAAAATTTAATTCTTCCAACTAAATTGATTACATTTCTGAATATTATAATCTAACAATTGATATTTTTTTTAACATGTTTATTTTGGTGTAAATTTATACTAATTCATGGCTGATACTGAAGTTATACCATTTGTAATGTGGTCTGGATTAACTGCAATTTTGATGATCATCACTGGATTGGCCTATAAGGCTTATCAAAGAAAAAACTCTAAAGAAAAAGTTACATCCCCAAATAATGATTAAACTTGTATACTTATTCAAATAAAATCTTCTTTTCTTTATAGAGATTTTTAGGATTAGGTTCTGAAATTGCAGAAATTAGTGCTTTAGTATATGCATTTTCAGGATCTGATAACACCTTCTCAACTGTACCTATTTCCATCACTTTTCCTGATTTTAAAATCAAAATATCATCTGCAAAGTGTTTGGCTGTTGCAAGATCATGTGTAATGTATATCATAGAAATATTATTTTCTTTCTGAATTTCTTTCATCAATTCTAAAACTTCTGCACGTATTGAAACATCTAGCATAGATACTGGCTCGTCTGCGATAATTATTTCTGGTTTTACTACTATTGCTCTTGCAATTACTATTCTTTGTCGTTGTCCTCCTGATAACATATGTGGATATTTTTTGGAAATTTCTTCTGCAGGTTCTAGTTTTACTTTTTCTAATGTTTCAATTACTCTTTGTTCACGTTCCTTTTTTGTCCCTATATTGTGAATCTCTAAAGGCTCACTAACAATATCTGAAATTGTCATTCTTGGATTAATTGAATCGTATGGGTCTTGGTATATCATTTGACATTTCATTCTAAATTTTTTTAGTTCATCTGAATTATCCATAATCTCTTTTTGATTATGAAAAATTTTACCTGAATCTGGTTTAATAGCTCTGAGAATTAATTTTGCGATAGTTGTTTTTCCTGAACCTGATTGTCCTGCTATAGCTAAAATCTTTCCTTGTTCGAGTGAAAAATTTACTGAATCTGCTGCAATAACTTCATCTGAATCTGATGAAAAAAAGTTTTTTTTCTTAAATTTCTTTGTCAGATCTTCGATTCTTAGTACATCCTTCATATTGGTATTATATTCTCCTATGATAAGAAATTTATGCAAAGCAAAAATCGCCAAAATATGAAAGATAAATCAAAACAAGAAATGTCAGGCTATCAATCATATCTAATTCAAGATAATCTAAAATATTTTAAACCTCATAAGACAAGTGTCACTGTAACATTTGCAGAAGAACTTCGTAAGACACTCCAGGAACCAAAAAAATCAATCAGCCCAAAATTTTTCTATGATGAAACTGGCTCAAAAATCTTTGATGAAATATGCTCTCTTCCGGAATACTATCCTTACAATTCTGAAACAGAAATTCTACAGACACTTGAGAAAAGATTACTTCCATATCTTTCAAATGAATTTCATCTAGTGGAGTTAGGAAGCGGTTCTTCTGTAAAGACTCGTCTTTTAATTGATATTTTATTCAAATCTCAACCATATTTACAATATTTTCCAATAGATATTTCAGAAATTTTAGATCAAAGTGCCAAAAATCTTTGTATGGATTATGAGAATCTTACAATAACTGGTGTGGTGGATACTTTTGAAAACGGTCTTGATTTCATTGAACATTATGATGATAAGTCTAATCTAATCACTTTTCTGGGTTCAAGCTTTGGAAACTTTAATGAAAATGAAGGAATGAAATTTCTTCAAAAAATTAATAAACTTATGAAATCTGATGATCTATTTCTAATTGGACTAGACCTGAAAAAAGATCAACAGGTTCTACACAATGCATACAATGATTCTCAGAAAATAACTGCAAAATTTAATCTAAATGTTTTGAAAAGAATTAATGATGAATTGGGTGCAGACTTTGATTTAGAAAATTTTGAACATCATGCAATTTATGATGAAGAAAAAGGTCGTGTTGAGATGTATCTACGATCATTATCTGATCAATCAATAACGATTCCCAAATCTGATCTATCTGTAAATCTTTCAAAAAATGAGTTAATCCACACTGAAAACTCACACAAGTTTTCTATCTCCCAAATAGATTCTTTATTGAAAGAATCTAATTTTGAAAAGTTAGAGATTTGGGTTGATTCTAAAAAATACTATTCACTCATTTTGGCAAAAAAACTCTAAATGTTTTCTACGCATCTAAATCCTGAAATTAACCATCTCTCATCTAATCTGAAAAAATTCCTGTAAGATCCTCTAATTGATTTTGATGGTGTACCAAAAGATCCTCCGCGTAAAACTTTTTGATTTGTAAACCACTTATCATTATATTCATCAAATCCACTTTTGAATCCTGGATATCCAATAAACTCTGATGATGTCCATTCCCAAACATCTCCTATCATTTGGTAGCATCCGTAGTTGCTTTTTCCATTTTCATAGGAACCTACTTCATTACAATTCCAAATGTTTGACTCTAACAAATTTGCATGTGATTCTGTAGGTTTATCATTTCCCCATGGGAAAATCGTTTTAATTTCTTTTTCGTCGTTCCACAGTGCAGCTTTTTCCCATTCTGCCTCTGTTGGCAGTCTCTTATTTGCCCATTTACAGAATGCTGATGCTTCATAGAAGCTTACATGACATACAGGCTCATTTAGATTAATTTTTCGTTTTCCTGCAAAATCTCTTGTAATCCATTCATCTCCCTCTTTTTCCCAATACATTGGAGATTTCCATTCATTTTTCTTTACTACGTCCCATCCATCTGAAAGCCAAAATGAATAATCTTCATATCCTCCATCATTCATAAATTCTAAATATTCTGAATTACTTGTCAAAAAATTATCAATTTGATAATCATTTAGATATGTTTTATGCTCTGGAAGTTCAATATCATAACAATAATCATTTCCTGAATATCCTAAATTGTATAATCCTCCATTCACTTTGATACTTTTCTTTTCTTTATTTGATGATGTTACTGGTTCGTTTATTTTAGCTGGTCTATATTGATCTCCTAGCAGATGTTGTAAATCATAAACTAAAAGTTCTTGATGTTGACATTCATGATTGATTGCCATTGTGAAAAGATATGAAGTTTCTTTTTCTAATGGTTTGCTGATAACTTCTCTAACTTTATTTGTTATAACATCAAAGTATTGGAGAATTTCATCAACCGTTGGTCTAGACATTACCCCTCGTTTTGATTTATCATATGGCTTACCAAATTGGTTATAGTATGAATTTAGATATTCAGAAAGTTCATCTGAAAAAAATTCATAATTAGGTTGTGTTTTGCTTAAAACTATTTCATTTAACCAACTTACATGTCCGATGTGCCATTTTGGTGGGCTCATGAAAACTGCAGTTTGTACGCCAAAATCATCTCTTTCTAAGTTTTTTACTAATTGTAATGTTGTATTTCTTGTCTCATTAAATGAGTCTAAAAGAAAATTCTGAGATGGTTCTTCAAGTGTCATGTAATAGTTGAAATTTTTTGAATATATTTGGTTTTATGACTATTCTTTCATTACACAGCATGTAGCGTTGTTAATGTTGCGCATAGCCCACCAAATTGAAAATGTTAATGCGCCGATAGATATCAATTTCAACTCTAATCCATGTAATGGAAATATGGCAAGTCCTCCTACTATTCCTAAAACTGCTGATAATGATGTTGTACATGCAGGACACCCCGGGGTAAATGCTGTTAGTGCACCGCCTAATATTGCACTTGTACCATTTTTCATATTTTTACTTCGCTGTGTCTTGATATTGTAAGCAACTAGTGTAATATTTATTCCTGCTAATACTGCTACGACTGCTGTCAATGTAATTGATGCTGCCATATACATTGGCAATAATTCAATTTCTGCTGACATGTGTGCTAATCCCATTTCCAATGTGAGAAAATAATACAATGTTCCTACACTCACTCCTGAAATTACAGCAATCATTCCAAAAGTTCGCTGTTTCAAAATATCCTTAATTGTTAATCTCAACATCATATCTATTATCATAATTGATAATTAAATAATATTGATATTGTTTTCTTTCATAAAAATTCATTCATAATTTAGATTCTCTTTCTCTTTGAGCCTTGAATTTTCCACGAAATGCAAATGCTGCAATCATTGTTCCTACAAACGGCGCTGTCCAATATAGCCATAAATTTTCCACTACTCCTGATAATAATGCAGGTGCAAGTGCACGGGCTGGATTCATTGAAGCACCTGAAATAAATGCCAAAAACAAAATATCTAATCCTACTATTCCGCCTATAGCAACTCCACTAAATCCTCTCAGTCCTTTTGTATATACGACATAAAATATGACTCCCATAAGCATTGCAGATGCTAGTACTTCTACGGGAAAAATCACTAACATCGAAAAATCAAAGTTTGGTACATTTACGCCCAAATCTGCTTTGTCTCCGATTACACTTAGAACAAACAAAGAGCCTAAAATTGCACCAATTATTTCTGCTGCAAAATAATAAACAACCTGAATTTTTGAAATATGGCCTGTAATGTAATATCCAATTGTTACTGCTGGATTAAAATGAGCAAGAGAAATTTTTCCAAATGAATAGACTCCAATTAATAATGCAATAAATGGTGCTACTGCTGCAAACGGAATTCCTAATTCATTATTAAACATCTCTGAATCTAATACAATTGAACCTGTAGCAAAAGCCACAAGAATGAATGTTCCAATTAACTCCACTGTAAAAATTTGTAAATTAGAATACGTCATTATCTTTCATTATTTATTGATGTAATCAAACTCAAAACTTCAGATTTTATTTGATCACGTATTTCTCTAACCTGCTCTATAGTCTTTTCTTTAGGATCTGGAATGTTCCAATCAATTACATCTTTTACAAAAAGTGCTGGACATGATTCTTTATCCATACATCCCATATTTACCGTTTTAAACGAATTTGTTATCATTGAATCAAATAATATTTTTGGTGATTGGTTTTCCATGTTGATTCCAATTTCTTTCATCACTTCAATCACTATTGGATTAAGATCTGATGAGGGAATCGTTCCTGCACTAATTACGTTAAATTTATTCTCTGAGTATTTTTTAAAAAAGGCCTCTGCCATCTGACTACGGCCTGCATTTTCTACGCATACAAACAAAACACCTCTAGTCATAATGTTTATATAAATATCTGTTTATATAAATATTAATTGATATGAATGGTCCTAGTCTTTTGAAGTGCATTTGTGATGAAACTAGATTTGAGATACTAGACTTATTACAAAAAGATAATGAATTATGTGTAAATGATTTTGTTGATAAATTAAAAAAGGATCAACCACTTGTTTCACATCATCTTAAAACTCTAAAAAATTGTGGAATTGTAAAATCTCGTGATGAGGGAAAAAAAGCAATGTATGCAATATCAAATCCTCAACTATCAACTTTGATATCAAATGTTACAAAAACAAGTAAGAAAATCCCAAATCTTTGCACAAATACAAAGTGCTGCTAAAACTTTTCAGTTCTAACTACGCCAACATCACTAACGTACAAAATTATGGTGAAATCTGGAAATAATGTTCTTGATATGTCCTCCACTACTGCTGATAATTTTTCTTCACGCATAATTACTTCGACTTTAACATTTTTTTCAGATAGTATTCCTTGACCTCTTAATCCCTTTTCTCCATTACCGTCCACTTCATAAGATGTGTATCCTGTAATTTCATGATTCTTCAAAATATCGATGACATTTTTCTGTGCCAATATCTCACAGGTGATTGTAAGTAATTTTACATCATAGAGTTTCATATGAACACCTTTGTAACATAATTGAATAAGTCTATTGATCCTTCTCCATGAACCCACGTTGAAACAGTGAACATGATTGGTAGTAACACGATAATATTGTATGGGAATGTAATTCCTAAAGCTGATGTGATGTATAGACTTGGATTTGCTTGAGGAATTGCATGACGTAAAACAGCGGGTGCCGCAATAAATGATGCACTAGCCAAAAGTAATCCAAACATAACTGCCCCGCCTAAACTTAATCCAAGTGCGGTTGAAACTAAAACACCGATTATTCCATTAATTGTTGGCATTATTATTGCAAATGACGTAAGAAAAATTCCAACTTTTTTAATGTCTTCTAATCTCTGTCCTGCAATTATTCCCATCTCAATCATAAAAATTACTATTGCACCTGTAAACAGATCATCAAAAACAATACTGATTGGTTCAAAACCTTCTTCACCAATTATGTATCCAATAACAATACTTCCAAGTAAAATTACTATTGCTTTTCCTGTAATTGATTCTTTTAAAACTTGAGAAATTTTTGTTTTAGTTTCTTTCATTCCCATGTCAATATCAGATACTTTGTCACCTGAAAATGACTGTTTTTTTGTACGAATTTGTTTTGATATTGCCATATTTGTCAAAAATATTGCCAAGATGAATGCTACTGGTTCTAACACTGCCAGAATTGCTGCCAAATATCCTTCTGATGTCACTCCTTGATTTTTGAGAAATGACAATCCTACTGAGAATGTTACTGCTCCGACTGCTCCGTATGTTGATGCTAATGCATATGAATCAAAGATGTTGAATTTACCTAATCTTCTTAGAATTTGATAGTGGTTTAATGTGAATAATAATGATAGGCCTATTGCAACCAGCATTGGTACTAACATCTCCTCAAAACCTGTTTTTCTCATCTCAATTCCTCCGTGAAGGCCGATGGCAGCTAGGAGGTATATTGGTAAAAACTCTGAAATTGCTTCAGGAATTTTTAAATCAGATTTTATTCGTGCTGCAATAATCCCAAACAAGAAAAAAAGGATGATTGGAGTTAACAGATTCGATTGGATTAGATTAAAAACATCCATTAGTTATGTTTGAAAAAAATTTCTGCTGAAATAAAAATCAAGGGATCATACAAATAGATGAATAATGTAAGTGCACACTGCTCCTAATCCTGCTGCACCTGGAATTGTTATGACCCATGAAAAGATAATTTGTCTGCTAACCTTCCATCTTACGGCTCGTATTCTTCGTGCTGATCCTGCGCCCATTATTGTTCCTGTAATTGCATGGGTTGTACTTGCAGGAATTCCTAATGTTGCAAATATTGCAAGCATTAACCCTCCGCTAGTTTCTGCAGCAAATCCTTGATACGGTTTCAATCGAGTAATCCTAACTCCCAATGTTTTGATAACTTTGTATCCTCCAAAAAATGTGCCTAATCCCATTGCAGTTGCTGCTGCAAATATTACCCATAATGGCATTTCAAGTTCTGGGATCAAATCTGCAGCAAATAAAATTAAAACTATGATTCCCATGGTTTTTTGTCCATCATTTGCTCCATGTGTTAAGGCAAACCATGCTGATGAAATAATTTGCAATCTCCCAAATGTTTTGTTTACTATGGCGGGTTTTCTTCTTGCAAACAAGAATATGATCAGTCCTGTAACTGCAATACCAAAAATCATTCCACCAATTGGGGCGACAACTATTCCTGTGAAAACTTTGCCTAATCCATCATAAACTAATTTTTCAAACCCTAATCCTGCAATTCCTGCACCCATTATGCCTCCAATCAATGAGTGGCTGTTTGAAATTGGCAGTCCAAAATATGTGCATATGGAACTCCATGCAATCGCTCCTGCTAATCCTCCGATAATCATGTAAACTGTAATATCATCTGGACTGACGATTCCTTTTGCTATAGTTGTTGCAACTGCAACTCCAAAAATGAATGGACCGATAAAATTTGCAATAGCTGACATTGCAACTGCATGAATTGGTTTTAAAACCCGTGTACCAATTACTGTGGCAACAGAGTTTGCTGAATCATTAAAACCATTGACAAAATCAAATATCAAAGCGATGGCAATTCCTATAATCGCTATTTCTAACATATTTTTCTCCTAGGTATATTTCAAAACAATATCTTCTATCACATCTGCTACATCTACACATCTGTCTGATGCAGTTTCCATAGTTTCGTAGATATCTTTTAGTTTGATTATGTGTATTGCGTCATTACTTTCAAAGAGTTCTGAGATTGCGGTTCTGTACAAATCATCAATTGTATGTTCAATATCACTTGTATTTCTGCAATGTTCAATCATTAATTTAGGATTTTTAATATTGTTTAATTTTGATACCATAAATTCAACCTCTTTTGTAGCATTGACCAGCTCTTTTGCCATTTCTAGTGTATGTGGTGG